>NZ_JBHSQV010000009.1:0-37569 GCF_042658665.1 Marinicrinis lubricantis | reverse complement strand
GATGAGTCTTACGGTTTGAAGTTTGAATTCCTTGTCGTACTTTTTCGTCATTTCGGACACCTCGATTATGAATGCTTTTATTGTCGCACTCTCGGTTCTCCGTGTCCAATTTAAAGTCTAGCATCAGGAGCTTGCATTATTGTGAGGTGCATTCGTGCACTACATAATATCCTGCATCTATCGAATCGACCAATTCTAGTGCACATATGCACCACTTTTTCAAACAATCCCAGTTTGTATTGAGGTATGGTGCATTTGTGCACTACATAATATCCTGCATCTATCGAATCGACCAATTCTAGTGCACATATGCACCACTTTTTCAACAATCCCAGTTTGTATTGAAGTATAGTGCATTTGTGCACTACATAATATCCTGCATCTATCGAATTGTCCAATTCTAGTGCACATATGCACCACTTTTTCGAACAATCCCAGTTTGTATTGAGGTATGGTGCATTTGTGCACTACATAATATCCTGCATCCATTGAATCGCTGCATGGACTGATATAAGGCAAGGCTGAATCCAATGAAGCTTGATTCAAAAATAAATACTACCCCTTCACAAACACCGTCTTCACCGAGGTAAAAAATTCAATCGCTGCCCGACCCTGTTCACGCGAGTGTGAGCTGGACTGTTTCATGCCGCCGAACGGTGCCTGGAGCTCCACGCCCGCCGTCTCGGCGTTGACTCGCACGAGTCCTGCATCGATTTCACTGACGAAAGATAAGATGCTTCCGATATCTCTCGTATAGATCGAAGCACTGAGGCCGAATTCCGTATCGTTAGCAAGGACAAGCGCCTCTTCGAAGGAATCCGCTTGGATCAGCGTCAGCACGGGGCCGAAAATTTCCTCTTGGGCGATGGCCATCTTGGAATGGACCTCATCGAAGACAGCCGGAGTTACATAATAGCCTCCTGCCAAGGTCGGATCGTCCGGCACCGTCCCGCCGCACAACAGCACCGCGCCTTCTACCTGCCCTCTGCGAATGTAGGACAGCACACTTTCCCATTGCTTCCGATTCGCACACGGCCCAAGCCAAGTCGACGGGTCCATGCCGTCGCCAACCTTCAGTGATTTCACCTTCTCGACCAGCTTCTCTTTAAATACATCATACACCTCTTTTACGACGATGACCCGGCTTGTGGCGGTGCATTTCTGTCCGGTCGAGCGCAGTCCGCCGCTCATCGTCGCATCCACCGCGAGCTCCAGATCGGCATCTGCAGCGATAATGATCGGGTTTTTCCCGCCCATCTCCAGCTGATATTTGGCTCCTCTAGCCAGCGCCGCCTGCCCAATCTGCTTGCCGACTGGATTGGAGCCCGTGAACGTTACGCCATGTATGCCCGGATGAGAAGCAATGCCTTGACCGATCACTTCGCCGCTGCCGATGACCATGTTCACAACACCGGGCGGGAAGCCGGCATCGTGAAAGCACTGCATGACCGCAGCTGCAGTCACGGCTGTCTCCGTCGCCGGCTTCCAGACGACGGTATTGCCATACACGAGCGCCGGGGCCATCTTCCAGATCGGGATAGCGACCGGAAAGTTCCACGGCGTGATGACGCCTACGACACCGAGCGGGCTGCGCGTCGTGAACATCAGCGCATCCTCTTCCGACGATGGGATCACTTCGCCCACGCTGCGCAGCCCTTCTCCCGCATAATAGCGAAGAATCGCCGCGCCGCGAGCCGTTTCGCCCTTGGCTTCTGCGAACGTCTTGCCCATCTCACGGCACATCGTTTCACCGATTTGGTCCATACGGCTTTCCAGTAAATCCGCTGCCTTATACAGAAGCGCTCCCCGCTGCGTCCCCGCCAGCTTGCGCCATCCCCTTCTTGCTGAATCCGCCGCTTCAACGGCGGCATCTAAATCAGTTGCATCCGCATACCTAACGTGACCGATTACCTTTCCGTTCGCGGGATTGATGCTTTTTACGAGCTGTCCTGCTGCAGCTGCTGTCCACTTACCGTGAATATAGCTGCAGGTGACCCGTTGTTCCTTCACTGACATACAAGAACCTCCTACAATCAAATTGCAATTACACGGATAGTGCCGTATTCACCAAAGTACCAATGCCATCAATACTGATTTCAATGCGATCGCCGCTTGCCAGCGTAAAGGAATCGGGAGGAACGATGCACGTACCGGTGAGCAGCACCGTCCCGTCGAAGATGACATTGTCCCGTACCAAATACTGAACCAGCTCATCCAATTTCCTTTTCAACTGTGCAGTGCTGCCTGTTTCCTCGACTTCCATATGTCCAGAGCGAAAAATACGGCAAGCCATCCGCAGCGCATATGGATCGGAAACCGTTTCGGCAAGACGTATAGCGGGACCAATCGCACAAGAGTTGCGCCATATTTTCGCCTGCGGCAAATACAGTGGATTCTCTCCTTCGATATCGCGGCAGCTCATATCGTTGCCGATCGTATAGCCTACAATCGTTCCGGTGCTGTCCAGCACCAGTGCAAGCTCCGATTCCGGCACATGCCATCTGGAATCACTTCGAAGATAGACCGCATCATTCGGTCCTACCGTCCGTGCGGCCGTTGATTTCATAAACAGCTCCGGACGATCGGCATTGTACACCTTATCATAAAAGGTCATTTCGCGATGAATCCCTCCTCCATTCGATTCCATATTCCTTGCTTCCTTGCTCCGTTCGTACGTGACCCCTGCTGCCCATACTTCCGGTGCATCAATAGGAGGCAGAAGCTTCAATCCGTTCAATCCGTGCTGAATGGGAGGCGCCTGAGCAATCATACGCTGTACTGCGGACAGTGTTGTCATGCCCTGCTCCTGGGATTCCCTGACTATCGTCATAAAATCCGGTGCATCCAAAGCATACACATACTCTTCATCCGTTAAGGCCGCGATTCGAACTGACGATCCATCATCGTAACGAACAATTCGCACAATCCCACCTCTTTTGTTTTATATTATAAAACCAAGTTCTATAATCTAGTTGAAAAATTTGCTGTCCTCTTGCGATCTCCTGCATTGTGTATATTTAACCTAGCCTCTTGTCATCGTGGAATTATGCACCTCATGATGCCCGCGGTCATTGTATTCGACCTTTTCTGGTGCACAAATGCACCACTTTTTCGAGCAATCCGTGTTTGCATTGATGTGTAGTGCATTTTTGCACCTTATGATGCCCGCGGCCATTGTTTCGACCTTTTCTGGTGCACTAATGCACCACTTTTTCAAGCAATCCGTGTTTGCATTGATGTGTAGTGCTTTTTTGCACCTTATGATGCCCGCGGCCATTGTTTCGACCTTTTCTGGTGCACAAATGCATCACTTTTTCGAGCAATCCGTGTTTACATTGATGTGTAGTGCATTTTTGCACCTTATGATGCCCGCGGTCTTGTATTCGACCTATTTTGGTGCACAAATGCACCACTTTTTCCAGCAATCCGTGTTTGCATTGATGTGTAGTGCATTTTTGCACCTCATGATGCCCGCGGCCATTGTTTCGACCTATTCTAGTGCACAAATGCATCACTTTTTCGAGCAATCCGTGTTTACATTGATGTGTAGTGCATTTTTGCACCTTATGATGCCCGCGGTCTTGTATTCGACCTATTTTGGTGCACAAATGCACCACTTTTTCCAGCAATCCGTGTTTGCATTGATGTGTAGTGCATTTTTGCACCTCATGATGCCCGCGGCCATTGTTTCGACCTATTCTGGTGCACAAATGCACCACTTTTTCGAGCAATCCGTGTTTACATTGATGTGTAGTGCATTTTTGCACCTTATGATGCCCGCGGTCTTGTATTCGACCTATTTTGGTGCACAAATGCACCACTTTTTCCAGCAATCCGTGTTTGCATTGATGTGTAGTGCATTTTTGCACCTCATGATGCCCGCGGCCATTGTTTCGACCTATTCTGGTGCACAAATGCACCACTTTTTCGAGCAATCCGTGTTTACATTGATGTGTAGTGCATTTTTGCACCTTATGATGCCCGCGGTCTTGTATTCGACCTATTTTGGTGCACAAATGCACCACTTTTTCCAGCAATCCGTGTTTGCATTGATGTGTAGTGCATTTTTGCACCTCATGATGCCCGCGGCCATTGTTTCGACCTATTCTGGTGCACAAATGCACCACTTTTTCGAGCAATCCGTGTTTACATTGATGTGTAGTGCATTTTTGCACCTTATGATGCCCGCGGTCTTGTATTCGACCTATTTTGGTGCACAAATGCACCACTTTTTCCAGCAATCCGTGTTTGCATTGATGTGTAGTGCATTTTTGCACCTCATGATGCCCGCGGCCATTGTTTCGACCTATTCTGGTGCACAAATGCATCACTTTTTCGAGCAATCCGTGTTTACATTGATGTGTAGTGCATTTTTGCACCTTATGATGCCCGCGGTCTTGTATTCGACCTATTTTGGTGCACAAATGCACCACTTTTTCAAGCAATCCGTGTTTACATTGATGTGTAGTGCATTTTTGCACCTCATGGTGCCTTCGGCCATTGTTTTCGACCTATTCTGGTGCACAAATGCACCACTTTTTCGAGCAAACCGAGTTTGCATTGATGTGTAGTGCATTTTTGCACTACACAAAATAGCCTACGGTCATTGATTTAGCAGCACGAACAGTTGTGCAGTTACGTAGTTGAGTAGCCTACGACGGAGAGACGCGGTTTCCTAACTGCAATTACCTAGCTGAATCGATACGTCCCCAGTTCCCTAACCGCGATAGCCCAGCTTGCTTGATATTTCCGCCGTCTCATGCTGCAGCAGCGGAACAAGCTCCTTTAGCTCCTCATCACCGACATGCGCTGCCATCGTAGAAATGCTCATCGCAGCCACCGCTTCACCCAAATGATTGAAGATCGGTGAAGCGACACATCGTACCCCCGGCTCATTCTCTTCCTGATCGTATCCGATCCCTTCCGAGCGAACCTGCTCCAATTCGCGCAGGAAAGACGGTATGGAATCGATCGTCTTCTCCGTGTGCCTAATAAACCGATAGGACTGAAGCATCCGTTCCAGCTCCGGCTTCGCTAGAAATGCGGCAAGCACCTTTCCGACGGCACTGCAGTGAAGCGGCACCCTGCGTCCAATCCGAGAATAGCGGATCGCCGCTTTGGCTCCCTCGACCTTATCGATATAAACTCCCTCTGAGCCGTCCAATACGACGAGGTGTGTCGTTTGACCCGTTGCTTCAGCAAGTGCATGAAGATGTGTACGGACGACCCCGCGAATATCAATACCTTGCAGAAGCAGCTGACCTTTCTCGACCAACGCCATCCCGAGCCTATACTTTCCGCTCTGTTCATCCTGGGCGATATAGCCGTGCATCTGCAGCGTTTTCAGCAAGGAATGCACCGTGCTCTTATGAAGCTGCATCTTTTCGCTAATTTCTGTGATTTTCAATTCTCTGGTTTGGTCATCGAATAAGTCGATAATGCGAAGCGCTCGATCAAGCGCTTGAATGATTGGCATAGTCCCTTAAGCATCCTTTCCCCAGGCAAAGCAACGGTCCAATTCCTGGCGCTGCATTCGTTCGAAATCCATGTAATTCCAATTTTATCAAACGCTTTCATAGGTGTCTATGAAGGTCAATTCAGCCATACAAAGCGCGGAAAGGTGAAATGGAAACACAGGATCATGTAAAATTCGTCAGCCGTACAAAGCACAGAAATCTGAAATAAAAACCACAGGAGCATGAAAAATATCCTAAAAAAACAAGTCGGCATCCATCTTGTACTGGACGTTGCACTGTTCACTGTTCTATTCAAAACCGACCAATTCATTCCTTCGAGTGGCCTTGCTTAAAATTGCGGTAACCTAATTGCTCCAAATAAGCTTTGCTGGCCTGGATTGCATCCTCCGCCGCCATCATGGGGGTTCCCTTTCGCGTGGAGCTCCACTGATTGCCGTCCAGTTCAACGAGCGCAGGATGTGAATAGCCTGTTTCTTCTAAAAACTGCAGGATTCCTTGCAAATCAACGCTTCCCAGTCCCAACGGAGTATATCCGAGAAAACCGGTTGGATCGATCTCCCCGCCCTCGCTGTCCACTTCAACAGGACCGCCGATGTAATCCTTCACATGCACCAATCGGATCATTTCGTAATAATCCGTGATGATCGACAGCGGATCGGATCCACCCTTCGCTATCTGACCGACATCAGGTGCAAAGGTGACAACGCTTGGGTCTACAGCTTCCATAATCCGGCGAATTTCTTCTTCCGTCTCCACCGCAGTCCCTGTATGCGGATGAAAACAGCAAACCATGCCCTGTTCAGAAATTCGTGCGCCAAGTTCATTCAGCGTGCTGACCACATCGGCCGCATGCTCCTTCAACTGAAATGAAGCACGACTCAGCATCGTCCCTCCGACGACAACGATCTTCCCGTCGAACTTGCGGTACAGCTGCGTCCAATTCAGTACCTTGTCAATGCCGTCCTGACGAAGAGACGGGTTGATCAAATCAAGATGACCATACATCGATGTCAGCTCAAGCCCATGGCGCTGAAAAAGCTCCGGCAAGTTCTCCCCTCTCTGTTCCCCATGTTCTAATACCCAGCCGAACGTCTCCGTTCCCCAATATCCACATGCCGCAATGGCCGGTACCGCTTTGTCGATTTCCTCATTCGGCCATGTAATGGCCGTGTGCCCAAATCGAATGTTGTTAGGCATAACGCCCCACCTCCAACCAACTTATTTTAAATTTGTCCTCGCCACGAATACTGCGGTTTATAATTCAATTTGGTCATCAGCTTCTTCTGGGTAATTAATCCCTCTGTACCTTCGAGATGGGGAGCCATGTCCGCGAGATCCGGCCAGTATTTAACAACCACATCCTTCGTCTCTTCCACATGGCGGCTGTCGGTCAACAGATAGAACACCTCGTACATGTCCAGATGATCGGCTTCCATCGCCAGCGTGAATGCCTGTGCCGCATCTCGGGGGTCCAAATACTGCAGCGTCGAAACGACCGGGCCCCCCACATGATCTGGTCTTGCCTCAGGCGTGATCCCATAGCGATAGTACGCTTTATCCATATGCGGCCAATCGATGCCCTGAAGGCGAAAGGCTACGGTGCGAATCCCATAAGCTCTGGAATAGGCCTGCAAAATTTCCTCACCCAGCACTTTAGACAAGGCATACGTATCTTCCGGACGATTCGGATGCGCTTCGTCAATCGGCAAATAATCAACCTGAAAAGGCGTGCTGCTGATTCTTTCGCCCAATCCCAGCGTATAGTATGAGGACGCCATCAGCACTGTCTTCACCTGAAATCGACGCGCCGCCTCCATCACATAGTACGTCCCCATCGTATTGACCTTCATGCATTCGTCCTCGGGCACACGCTGAACTCTCGGCTTACCCGGATGCAGCGTGGTATCATACGGCAGCGCGCCTAAATGAATGATCGCATCCGCTTCAGATAATTGCACCGCACGCATGCAGTCGCCCATGGAGGTCAGATCCCCTTGGACGAACAGCACCTCTTTGGGAAAGGCTGAAATCGCCTCCGGAGAAACCTTATCAAACGCCGTCACGGTATATCCCCGCTCCAGCAAATGTTCCATCATATATTTGGCAAGATTGCCCGCTCCGCCTGTAATCAACACCTTTTTCATCCCTGTTGTCCCCTTCCCAGCTGATCCTTCAGACCCTCTACATACCGAATGCTCTTTTCGAAAAACTCGAGACTTTGCACAGAAGCCTCCCGACTCGGATCCATGACCATCCACCCCGGTTCGACGATCAAATGCAGGCCTTCTGCGCACGGGCTGTGACGTGCCAGCAGCTCAATTGCCGCGGCCAAATCGACATGACCTTCTCCCAGCGTACAACCGAATGCTGTGAAGGGAATGCCGCCTTTCAGCGGATTTTTGACGACGTTCATGTCCTTGAGATGTGTCGTGAACGTGTACGGAGCCAGGGCGGCGACATCATCATTCGGATCACAGAACACCGTATATCCATTTCCCGTATCTAATGCGGCGCCGACATGGGGGGAATCGACCAAATCAAGCAGCTGGGCCAGTTCTCTCCCGGTAAAATCACAGTGGTTTTCTACCGCCAGCAGCAGCCCTGCATCCCGGACCATAGCGGCTGCCTCTCGAAGGGTTGGAACGAGAGCTTCAAGATGCTCGCGAATCCCCTTAGGACGGTGAAACCGGCTTGTTTCGATGTTCAGCCTGCCGTATGCGGTCCGAATGATTGGAATGCCCAGCTGCTTCGCATGCTCGATGCCTTGGCGAAACTTCATCTTTCCCGCCTCGTCAGCTAAAGCTCCCGCTAATTGAAATGCGCCGGGCACCGTCAGCTCAAGCTCGATCTGATGTTCCTTGGCTCGCCTGCTCAACTCGTTAATCCGCTCTAAGCGTTCAGGCTGCATAGGAAGCTGGAGCACACGGCAGCCAAGCTCGATCGATCGCTCAAGAAGCCAAGACGCCGTTTCATCCGTTGGAACCTCTTTCGGTACCGGATAGAAGCTTCCGGTAAAACCAACCCTCATGGACCTGATGCGTTCAACGATCGGCATCCCAGCCGCACGAATGCTGTCACGGATCATGCTATACCTGTCATCGTCCCGTTGATTCCGATCTGCTTGATGCTGTTTCACCCTGCATCCCTCCTTGGTGGGGGCAGGCGGGCTTCTGCCCTATATCACAACTAGCCCGCTGCCCTTTTCACTTTTCCGTAGGGCTATAGACCTTTCACTTCCAATTGGCATCGTACTCTTCCTGCATAATGCTCATATACTCCTCGATGCCTATACTTTCCAGCTCCTGCTGGAAGCTCTCCCAGTCATCCTCGATACTGCGGTTGCCTACGATAAAATCGGCTGTTGCGGCGTCGACGCTCTTCTTGATCTCCGTCTTCAGCTCATTAAACCTTCTTGAGGTATCATTATCGAAGAAGAAGCGAGGGACCGTAATCTCTGCGGCGAATTCATCGTAAGCTTTTGCCGCTTTGTAGAGGACAGACTCCAGATCGAACTGCCCTTCAGGCAGCGCTTCTCTCGCATCCGAGCCAAATGTCGGCCACGCCGCGCCTTGACCGTGCCAGTGCACCTGCTGCGGCTCCTGCCATAAGTCCTTGCCAATAATCCGGTACAGCGCTTGGCCTCCATTCGCCGCAAGGACACCTTCCTCCGGCTTCTCCCAATGCTTGCCTTCTACGCCGTAACGGGCTCTCATATAAAATTCCGGACTATACATCACATCGATCAATTTCATGACCACGTCCGCGTTCTTTCCGTTCGCCGGCAAAATAAATTCCGGTCCGGCGATTTTTCCGTATCGATTGTAATAGGCGTTCTTAAAGCCGTCCGGACCTTCCAGCGGCAGCACGATCTCGTAATTCATCTTCGTTGAGTCGTTCGCAGCGAAGACATGCTGACCGCCGCCGGGTACCGCGCCTACCGTGTTGCCGTCATTCAGCTCCACCATCTGCCGCATCTGGTTTTCATCGTTCGTAAAGGAAGAAGGATCAATCAGTCCTTCACTGTACAACTTGTTCAAATAGCGAAGCCCTTCCCGCCACTCCGGTGTCGTAAAGGCAGCCACAATTTGATCGTCCTTCACATACAAGTTATCTGAGTCCTGATACGTAAAGGCATTCATGATAAAGTCATCCACGCCAGCGAACCAGCTGTGCGGAGAGCCGACCATCGGAATTTCATCGGCCTCGCCGTTGCCGTTCGGATCTTGTTCTTTGACGGCTTTGAGATACTGATACAGCTCTTCCGTCGTCGTAGGTACGTCCATGTTCAATACTTCGAGAAAGCTCGAATTGATCCAGAAGCGCATCGCCCTGTCGCAGTTGTAGCACTCTCCGATTGTATTTAAGGAATAAATTTTGCCATCCGGCGCAGTCGTTGCTTGTTGGACGCCGGGGACTTCGTCGTACATTTTCTTGATGTAGTGACCGTGCTTATCGATCAGATCGCTCAAATCCCGAAAAACGCCTTGTGATCCGTACGTTGCCAGCATCGCATTGTCGACCTCGAAGGCCATAATCAAATCGCCGACATCCCCGCCGGAGGAAAGCTCTAGATTCAATTTCTCGAGCGAATCGGTGGAAGGATACAAATTCCATTCGATATGCACGTTCGTCTGATCTTCAAGCCACGTCGTCAGCTCGTTTTCTCCATATTCATAAGAAATAACAGTCGGGTCTTGAGGCACTGTAATGCGGATCGTCGTTTTTTCTTGCGTAATTGGCAGCACGCCCGGTTCCGACAGCGTGAGCTGCGTATCCTCTTCCTTGTTATTGCCGCCGCTGTTCCCGCCCTCACCGTTGCTGCATGCACTAAGAACGGCGGAGACCATCAGCATGAGCGATAAACAGATAACTCCCCATTTTTTCATTATCCTAAACCCCTCCTTATGCAATGTGTATCTATGATCAACCGACTGCCCCGCTTGCTTCGAAGCAGTCTATTGATGCCTTCCTTAACCTTTAATCGAACCGATCATGACGCCTTTGACAAAATGCTTCTGTACGAAAGGATACACCAGCCAAATCGGCAGGCTCGCCACGATAATGATCGAGTATTTCAACAAATCGGCCATCCCCTGCTTCCTCGTCATCGATTCCGTATCGGTGATTGTCGCCGGATCGATCTGGTTCTGTATCAAAATGTCGCGCAGCACAATCTGCAGCGGATACAGCTCGGGACTTTTCAAGTAAATAAAGGCGTTAAAGTAGGAGTTCCAATGAAACACGCCGTAAAAGAGGACTAACACCGCGGTAATCGCCTTCGACAAGGGCAGCACAATATTCCATAGAAAGCGCACATGCGAGCAGCCGTCCATCGCAGCAGCTTCATACAGCTCCTCACTAATCGTCGTCTGGAAAAACGTCCGCGCGATAATGACATTCCACACCGACAAGGCTGCCGGCAGGATCATCGCCCACCGTGTATCGATCATTCCCAAATCTTGAACGAGCAAATAGTTAGGGATCAGTCCCCCGTTAAACAGCATCGTAAAAGCGAACAAATACATGATGATATTTCGTCCGACCATCGACTTCCGTGACAGCGGGTATGCCGCCATGATGGTCAGCACCACGTTGATGAATGTGCCGAGCGCCGTATAAATAATCGTATTCCCGTATCCGACCAGCACCTTCGAATCTTTAAATACCGCTTGGTATCCTTCTAAGGAAAAATCGACCGGCCATAAGACGACTTTCCCTGAAATGACGGCAAGCCTGTCGCTGAATGAAGCACTGAAAATATAGATCAGCGGATACAGCACGATCAGCAGCGCGAAGAACAAAATCAGGTCATTAAAGAAATAAAAAATTTTATCCTTTCGCGTGAGTGCGATTCGTTTCGAACGCATGAAAGCGGCCTCCTCTCCATATGCTAAGCCTCATTCCTCACCATAGACTCGTTCCGCCAACCTTTTTGGCGATTTGATTGACGGTCATAATCAACGCCAGATTGATGACCGAATTGAACAACCCGATCGCCGTAGCGTAAGAGTAATTGGGCGCATTAGAGGCAAGACTGACGGAATACACATAGGTGGAAATGACCTCGGAAGAGCTGATGTTGAGCGGATTTTGCATCAAAAAGATTTTCTCGAAGCCAATGCCCATAATCATGCCGGCATTCAGGATGAGAAGCGTCACGATCGTCGGCATAATGCCGGGCAGATCGACGTGGAGGATGCGCTGGAAGCGGCTGGCGCCGTCAATGGTTGCCGCCTCGTGAATTTCGGGACTGACGCCAGCCAACGCCGCAAGATAGATGATCGTTCCCCAACCTGCAGTCTGCCAAATCCCGGACCATACATAGACGGATTTAAACCATTCCGGCTCTCCCATAAAGTTGATCGGATCAAATCCAAACCAGCCGAGCGCGATATTGACGATGCCGACTCTCGGGTTTAGAAACTGCATAATCATCCCAACCATGACAACCGTGGAGATGAAGAAAGGCATATAGGTGACGAATTGTACGACCTGCTTATACCTTGTGCGGAGCGTGGCGTTCAGCGCCAGAGCCAAAATAATCGGTATGGGAAATCCGGCAAGCAGCTCGTAGAAGCTGATAATGAGCGTATTCGTGATTACGCGCTCGAATTGATGAGAGTTAAAGAATTTTACAAAATGGTCGAAGCCTACCCACGGACTGCCCCAAATCCCCTCCATAATTCTGAAATCCTTGAATGCCAGCTGCAGCCCGTACATCGGTAAATACTGAAACACAATCAGCCAGGCGAATGGCAGCAAAATAATCAGATATAGCTGATAATCCTGTCTCATCTGCCTCAACGTCCGCCCGTAGCTGGCCTTGTTCTTTAAGCGTGCCATCTTCGTCATGATCCTCCTTCCATTGGTGTTTTATAATGTAAAACTGCGTTCTTATTTTGTGCCAAAGCGAACGAGTAACTGGGAGAGCATCGTGCTAGTGTATGGCTGGCATTGCATATGGCAGTCTGAAGGGTTCGCTTGCCATACAAGAATTCCCTTTTACAGACGCCATTCACAATACGCTGTAGTTACATTGTAAGGGCTTACATAGAATCCGGTAAGGAGAGGAAAGCAACCAAAATGTTAAGAATTTTAACTTGCGTAGGAATACGTTATGTCGATTCCATTCACACGAATCCGTGTGTCCTGCTTGTTATCGATGTGTTCGCTGGGACCCAAAGAATTCAAAGGTACATATTCAAGGAAGAGTTTATACCGAGAGGAATGCAGCATGTTCATGCATACGGTGATGGGGTTTTCATACTACTGTTCATCAGAAGCTTCTTTATCCAGCCAGTTGTTTGGGCTTTCTAATAGAAGTCTGCGAAATTGTCTCGGCGACATTCCGCAGTGCTGCTTAAATATTTGTCCGAAATATCGGCCATCTTTGAATCCGACCTTTTCGGCAATCTCATATATTTTAATATCACGGTCGCGAATAAGCTCCATCGCCTTTCCGAGTCTAATCTGCAGCAGCCGATTCGAAAAGGTCTCACCGGTTTCCTTTTTGAAGAGACGGCTGAAATAGACCGGATTCAAATGCACTTGTTTGGCGACACGAGCAGCAGTCAGCTCCTCCGCATAATGTCCTTCCATCATGGCCACAGCCTTGGCGATCGTTTCACAGCAGCGAGATGCACTACCATCCGGTACGAGCCGCTCACGCAAGACGCCTGAGTACACTCTCAGTCTGCGCTCCAGCCTGCGCTGTGCCGCGCTCTTCTGCTGCTCCGCTTCAATGAGATTCCTCGCCTTTCGGCAGGCTGCCACCATTTCAACCGGACGAGATGGCTTGAGGAGAAAGGAAATTGCACCGATTTCTATGGCAGCAATCGCGTAGTCGATTTCCCTGCGGTCCGACAACAAAATAATTTTAGCGTTCGGCTTCATCTCTTTAATTTTTCGCGCAAGCTCAATGCCATCCATGTCCGGCATACGGATATCGGTCAGCACAATCTGCGGTGCCAAGCGCCGCACCATCCTCAGCGTATCCTTGCCGCTCCTGCTGGTGCCAATCGGCTTAAAGCCCTCGCGTTCCCAATCAATGGAAAGGAATCCTTCCCTGCTCAGCGGCTCGTCATCTGCGAGCAAAATCCCTAACATAACCATCCCTCCTTATTTGACAAGAGCGACTCCCTAATTTAAGCTGCTGCGCCGCTCTTTTTTTTGAGACGCATTCGAACTCTATCTATTTCATTATCGAAAAAAAACAGCAGGAACGATTCGAAACAACGCTTCCTTGGCTCTTGAAGCTGACGTATGCCTATTCCCCGTCCGATTCCAGTACCGCTCTGCCTGCCTTCAATGTGCGGATGATGGCTTCCGTATCATAGATACAGCCCTTCCATGTGCCTCCGCTGATTGCCTGCAAAGCAGCCCACAGTCTTGTGTCATCCGGCAAATCAGGATCCTCCATCAGATCAGAGTGGAGAGTCCGCCTCAATAGCTCCTGATGTCCTTCATCCGGCGTACCAGGCTGCTCACCGCTTCCCAGCATATTGATTTGTCCCTCCAATGCCGTTGGATCGATCCGTACCTCGATCCAATCGCCGTCTCTCAGCTTCCCGATTGGGCCGCCCGCGAGCGCTTCTGGACCGATATGCCCGATGCAGGCACCCGTCGATACGCCGGAGAATCTGGCGTCCGTCAGCAACGTGACACGATTGCCGAATGAGAGATGCTTCAGCGCTGAGGTTAGCTGATACGTTTCCTCCATGCCGGTCCCCGATGGCCCTCGCCCGATCAGTACCATCACATCTCCTGCCTTGATACCTCCGTTCTTAATAGCGTGAATGGCGCTGCGTTCGGTCGTAAACACTTTGGCCCGGCCCACATGGCAGTATACGCCATCCGCATCCAATACGGCAGGATCGATGGCTGCCGATTTGATGACTGCTCCTTCGGGCGCAATGTTGCCGCGCGGAAATGTCACCGTCGATTTCATGCCGGCCTGCCGCGCTTTAGACGGACTATAGATGACGGAATCCGGGTCTACCCCGTCCTTTTCCTTCAGAACCTGCCTCATGCGGCTGCGCCGTTCCGACGATTCCCACCAATCGAGCACCTCGCCAACTGACAAGCCGGAAACAGTAAGTGCCTTTTCCTCCAGCAGTCCGAGCTTGCGGAGATGCAGCATGACCTCGGGTACGCCGCCGGCCAGAAAGACGCGAACGGTTGGATGATGAACCGGCCCGTTCGGCAGCACGCTGACCAGCCGCGGAACTTGCTTGTTCACCGCCGTCCAATCGGCGGCGTCCGGTATCCGGACTCCCGCTGCATGAGCAATAGCGGGAATGTGCAGCAGCAGGTTCGTCGAGCCGCCGAATGCGGCATGCGCGGCCATGGCGTTGCGGATCGCCGCATCCGTTACGATCTGCTCGGCGGTCAGCCCGCTCTCCGCCATATGCAGGGCGGCTCTCGCCGACTGGCGCGCCATCTCGGCCCAGACCGCTTGGCCCGACGGGGCAAGTGCGGCGTGCGGCACCGTGAGGCCGAGCGCTTCGGCGACGACCTGCGCCGTTCCGGCCGTGCCGAGGAACTGGCAGCCGCCGCCGGGCGTGGCGCAGGCGCGGCAGCCAAGATCGGCGGCCTCCTCGAGCGAGAGCTCGCCGTGCGCGTACCTGGCGCCGATCGTCTGCACCTTGCCGGCGTCCTCGCCACGGGTCGGCGGCAGCGTAACGCCGCCGGGGACGACGACGACCGGCAGCTTGCGCATACCTGCCAGTGCGATCATCATCGCCGGCAGGCCCTTGTCGCACGTCGCCACGCCGATCACGGCCGAGCGCGTCGGCAGCGAGCGGATGAGCCGCCGCATGACCATGGCGGCGTCGTTGCGGTACGGCAGCGAGTCGAACATGCCTGCCGTCCCCTGCGAGCGTCCGTCGCACGGATCGCTGACATAACCGGCGAACGGGATGCCGCCCCAGCGATTCAGTTCTTCCGCTGCCTCCCGCATCAACAGGCCCACCTCCCAATGGCCGGTATGGTAGCCCAGCGCGATCGGGCTGCCATCCTCCCTTCGGATGCCGCCCTGCGTTCCTAAGATCAGCACCTGCTTTCCCAGCAGACGCGATGCGCTCCAGCCCATACCGACGTTTTGCGTCCAGCCGAACAAATCGCCGCTCGGTGCCTCTCGCAGCAGCTCTGGTGTTAACGGAAGCTGTCCCGCAGGGCCTGCCGCATGCGTATGAATTTCGTATATCGATTCGTCCTTCACACCTACAATCGCATCGAAGCGGATGGACATAACCTTCAACCCCCTTGCTCGAGATCATGGGTTCTATATTATAAAACTAAGTTTAATAATATAGACATAATTCTTACTGATCATTATGCAAAGACCGCGACAATGATTCCAGCATTAGAGAATATAATTAAAGCGCTTACATTTCCACTTTTTATTAATTTCCTTTTCATGTTATCAAAGAGGTTTCAATCACATCTAGTATAAAATGCACAGAACGATCAAATAAAGATAAATTGAATAATGTACATTCTTTTTGCCGATAACGATTACTAAAAAAACTTGATTTTATAAACTATTGAAAACGACGATCTCATAAGAGGAGACCTTTTGAAATAACCACTGCCGCCATCGCCCAACTAACCATCGTCTCGATTTCGATCATCGGGATCGTTTATTTTTTGTACATCAATTGGAAGAGGTATGGGTTATTATATGCCATTCGTATGATCGCTGCGATTGGTCAGTGCTATTTTTTCTTTTGTTGGTTTCTACAGCTTTCCAAACAAGCTGTTCCAAGACGGTTTTCTTATTCCATATCCCCTCCTCTTGACCCTGTTTCCTTTTATTGTTTTAGCTAGTGTTCTGATAAGCCTAACTCCGCTGCCCCATCGACGCTCTCTTTTTCGATCCGTATAATAAAAGCTGGAAGGGAGGATGGCGCCAGTGAAAGAAGACCGAAACTTGATGAATCATATCTTGGATTTTGCCGTAAAGGATGACAGAGTCCGTTTGGTCACGTTGGAGGGATCGCGCACAAACCGAAATGTCCCAGCAGATCCGTTCCAAGATTATGATATTTCCTTCTTTGTCACGGATATGGATTCTTTCAAGGAAAGCGACCGTTGGCTCGACCCGTTTGGTCCACGGTTGATGATGCAGAAGCCTGAGGATATGGAGCTTTTTCCGCCGGAATTAGGGAATGGGTTCTCCTATATCATCCTATTCGAGGATGGCCTTAAGCTGGACTTGACCCTCATCCCGTTAAGAGAGGTAGCGTCTTATTTTGCCGAGAGCGACGGTCTGTACCCCGATTGCACCGATTCCCCCTGCGAAAAATCCTGCAGCAAGCCCAAGCCTGCGCCCGTAATGCTCTGAAAGTCGTCCCACCAACAAAGCAGCCACAGCAGAACCTAAGGTGAACGAAGCAGCAGGAACACCTGCCAAGCTTTCTTCTCCCAACATTTCTTGTGCAAGAAGCGCACCGACTGTTACACCCGCAGCAAGTCCTGCACCTCCGAAAATTTGAGACAGGACGACGATAAACAGGGAACGCTTATACAGCTTCCTCTGCATATCATTAGAATCTATGTAATGACGGATTTCATTACTTTTCGTTTGGGGTTCATGCACCATCGCTTAGAACCACCTTTCTTTGGGTTATGAACTGAATTAAGCAAGTGACCTGCTTGAATGTTCTACGTAGCGTTTCCATTCGTTTACGCCTTCTTCTATATAAGATGCTTGGATCCCCTTACTCCTTAACATCTCTACAGCTTGCGCGGACGTGACACAATAGGGCCCTCTGCAATAAGCGACGATTTCTTTATTAGCCGGTAAAGACGAAAGGTGCTTCTCCAATTCTTCCATTGGTATAGAGACGGCTCCTTGTATATGGCCTGCGGCATATTCATGTTCTGGCCTCACATCCAATAATATTACTTCTCCACTGTCCATTTTTCTGAGGAGCTCTTCTAAAGCGATGGGCTCGATACTTACATGGTTTTGCAATAAATCGGATTTAAGCTTCTGCACCTCTACTAATTGCTTCTCACTGAGACGATGCAAGGACACCATGAAATCAGCCACAGCAAATTCAGCAATTTCGTAAATGACAAAGTTCCCTTGTCTATGTGAACGAACCAGTTTTGACTCATGCAGCGTTTGTAAATGTTGGGATACGTTCGCAACACTCATCTCTGTTATTTTCGCAAGCTGGTCCACGGATTTAGGTCCTTGAGTAAGTATGTCTAGCAATTCTAAGCGTTTCGGACTGGATAAACTCTTGCCAATGCGAGCAAACTCCTGATACAGCTGATCTCTCCATACTCGATCCATGCTCATCGTAACAACACCTCAACTATTCAATTAATCTATTGAATAGTTATACTGTAAAGACTCCTTCTTCACATGTCAAGACATATTCCATAAAAAAACAAGCGATGGAGTCGTCCATCGCGGTTCAACAATTGATTAAGCGTCCCTTCGGCTGAATGCCCCGCGAGTGACACGGCAAGAAAAGAAAGGCAATGCCCAGCATGACATACGTAATCTCCGCAGGACTGAACGATTGGAAAAGCCGCCTCGCAAGCACGTTGTACCCTGCCACGACCAGGCAAGACAAGAACAAGAGAACAATCCCCGTCATATTAGACCAATCGATGCGGCTGCCCTTCATGATAAAGATAAACAGGACTCCACTAACCGACAGACAAACGGATAGCTTTCGCAAGAGTGTCGTCGTTTCTTTCAAAAAAAGGAACGCCAGCAGTACCGTTAAAACAGGTGTAAAATGGCAGAATATCATCACTTCGGGGGCGTAGCGGGCATTGGAGATTTTGTCCAGAATGCCGTTTCCAAACCGCAAAGAGACCATTTTGATCGAGCAGCCGAGTTACGATATCTCGCTCTCAAAGAACTCATCCATCTCGATGATGAAATTGTTGTTCAACCAATTGATGTAAGAATCATTCAGCATGTGTGCAGACGCCCGTGATCCATCCTTTTTTCCAGTACGATGATCTGGTCGGCATGAATGAATGAATAACTGTCGATAACCTGTGCGGTAGCAAATGTAGTAAACGATTAAAGTAATCAATGTTTGAATAAATATACATTTGGACATATAATTATTCATATTATTGAAATGGTAAGGAGTGGAAAAATGAAATATAACATATTTGTGGATGGGCAAGAAGGTACCACCGGTTTAAAGATCCATGAATACCTATCTAAAATCCCTAACGTCGAAGTCATCAAAATTGAGTCGGAACGGCGAAAGGATCACGATGCTCGTCGAGCCATCATCCATGAAGCAGACCTCGTTTTCCTCTGTCTCCCCGACTCAGCTTCAAGAGAATCCGTATCGATGGTCAGGAATACAAGGACAAAAATCATCGATGCAAGTACTGCGTTTAGGACCAACCCGGAGTGGATATACGGATTGCCAGAATTACATAAAGATCAAAGAAACAGGATCCAACATTCATCTCGGGTTTCTGTTCCAGGATGCCACGCGACTGGTTATATTTTAGCTATACAACCGTTGGTCGCTGCAGGGATTATACCGAGGGATTACCCTGCGTCTTGCTATGCACTAACAGGATATAGTGGCGGTGGGAAGAAGCTTATAAACGAATATGAGAATTCCAATAAGGAACAGCTTCTCGCACCAAGACATTATGCACTTCATCTTCACCACAAGCATCTTCCGGAAATGCAGCTCTATTCAGGATTACACTCGGCACCTCTATTCACCCCCATCGTCGGAAACTATTATCAGGGGGATGCCGTAACCATTCCTCTTTTTCCTAGCATGTTTACCAAGCATGTAACGGCAAAAGATATTCAAGAAGTGCTTGCTGCATACTATCAAGATGAACGTTTTATTCGAGTGATGCCCTACGAATCTGAAGCCTATCTTGAAGACGGCTGCTTCAATCTCATGCAGTGCAATGATACCAACTTTTTGGATCTATTTGTTTTTGGTCATGAAGATCAAATATTGCTGATTTCCCGATTTGATAATCTCGGGAAAGGTGCATCAGGGGCAGCGATTCAAAATATGAACATCCTGCTCGGATTTGACGAGGGGTTAGGTCTAGAGTAAGCACAAACCAGTATCAGTAAGATAAACAATTAAGCTGGCATCAAGTTAATGGAATGCCTGACTGATTAGAACTGAATAACTTTGGAGAGAGGTTAGGAGAGATGAGAAAAATCTATATTATTCAACATTGTCAGTCAGAGCATCACATCAATAATATGTCAGGCGGGTGGACAGATGCACCGCTGACTGAATTAGGGAGAGAACAAACTGAACTTGTCGGATTAAAATAAAAAAAAGAAATTGATAGTCATGAGTACAGTTTGTACTCTTCAGATTTGATGCGAGCGAAGCAAACTGCGGAAATCATTGGGGAACATCATGGATTAAACATATTTGAAGAGAAGGACCTTAGAGAGATTAACACAGGAGTTGCAGCTGGAAAAACAAAGGAATGGGCAAAAGCAAATCGGAATCCTCGAATTGGAAATGGTTTTGACTTAGACTATCAAAAGTTTCAAAATGAGGAAACATGGAGGCAATTTTTTAATCGAGTATGTGATGGGATGAACCGAATTTATCATTCAGATCAAAATCATCTTTGATTGTTACTCATGGTGGCACATTAGGATATATAATTGCATGGTGGCTGAACTTTCAAGCAGAAATGTTGTCTAAAGCCTATTTCACTGCATCAGTCGGCAGTATTTCACTTTTACAAACAAACATGTTTCAACAACATACATCGCATATACTAAATGACACATCCCACCTTTCGGAATTGAAATAGGCAAAAACCCCATAAGTGAGAGGGCATGTTGCTGGACTATTCATAGAGCGAGAAAACCTAGGAGCACCAGGTTTTCTCGCATCATATGAAGCGCTCTTCAGAATGACACCCTACGATGTAACGATTTGCTCGACTAGCTTCCGATTCCGATTTTTGAAAATATCATTATGCGAGGAGACAATACCCGTCTCTCTGGAATCGGGCTCAATGAACCGTTTGGCCTTGTTCACGGCATTGACCGCATCTTGAAAAGCGCCCGCAATCAAATGAACCTTCCCCGGATAGCTGACGATATCTCCTGCTGCATACAAACCGGGCACAGATGTTTCGCTGTAAGCACTCCCTTCAACGAAGTACTCATTGGCCATCTTAATGTCTAAGTCACTTTCCTCCAGCAATTTCTTTTCACGGATATAACCATGGTTCACTACGACCTCATCGATCTGTAGAAGCTGAACCTCTCCCGTCATATTGTTTTTCAGTTCAACCTGTTGAATAACTTCTCGATTGGGAGCGGCAATCAATCTCGTCAATTCGGTATGGAATAGACATTCCACCGAGCTGTTCATCAGCTGCGACACTTGCGCCTCATGCGCATTCAACGCATCCTTGCGATACGTTAAGTACACTTTTTTCGCAATCGGTTCCAGTTCGTTCGCCCAGTCTACAGCGGTATGCCCTCCTCCTGAAATCACCACGACCTTATCTTTAAAACGCTTGAGCGATTTAATCGTATAGTTTAAATTCGCAACCTCAAACTTTTCCGCAATTTCTATTTCCAGTCTTTGCGGATTCAGTATTCCCCCGCCGATAGCAAGAATCACGGTCTTCGAATAATGCTCCACGCCGGATTCGGTGTGCAGGATGAACTGGCCTTCTTCATTTTTCGAGATGGAAGTCACCTTTTCATTTAACACAATCGTGGGGTCAAAGGTTAAAGCTTGCGCTGTCATCTGCTCGATGAGCTTCTCCCCGGAAATCGGCGTCAGCGCGCCAATGTCCCAAATCATTTTCTCGGGATACACATGAACTTTGCCTCCAAGACGATTCTGAACCTCGAGCACCTTGACCTTCATTTCTCGCAAGCCGCTGTAAAAAGCGGAGAACAGACCTGCTGGACCGCCGCCAATAATCGTCACATCATACAGCTCATTATTTTCCACCCTGCACACTCCCTTCTATTCTTTAAAGATGATCGAAGCTCGCCACCCTATTCCTAGGACGATTTATTGAAATAAGTCTGGATATATGTCTTTCGCCAGCAGCTCAATTCCATCAATCGAGTTATAGCCATAGCCAAACATGTAATTGTAATCCACTGCATAAATTTGCTTGTTCTTGATGGCTTTCATGCTGGACAGCTTTGGATTCCCATAGAGGCCTTCCTTCACCTTTTCTGCATTCTCAGGGTTTTTATCCGTCCACGTCGGAATAATGAGAATATCCGGATCGGTCTGAATGAGCGTTTCGAGCGGAATCTCTCCGGCTTCCTCTTTAAACACGTTATCTAACTTGATCATGTGGAAAACATCATTAAAGAAAGTTTCGCCGTGAGCGGAATAAATACTAATGGCTTCTGGATCGGTCGTATGTAAATAAGCGAACGTTTTATTTTCTTGAATGCTGGCTAGTTTAGACGCAATCGCCTCTTGTCTGCCCTTCAGCTCATTGATGAAGCTTTGCGCTTTGTCTTGAACGTTGAATATTTCACCTACATTCTCAATGTCTTGATAGATCGAATCGTAGGTTGCTCCAGGAATAGAGGATTCCAGGACGTACGTGTTAATTCCCATATCGTTCAATGTATCTACTGTACCTACTCCCCAATCCGCATTTTCGAATAAACCGCCTCGGCCGAAGACCAGATCAGGATCCGTCCCTAATGTAACCTCTTTTCCGACGTAGGCATCGCTTAAAATATTTAATTTCGCGTATTCCTCTTCAACGGATGGATCCGGCGCCCCAAAACTCGCACCGACGCCTGCAATTTTATCCTCCAACCCTAGATGCAATAACAATTCCGCTGCCGGTCGTGTATTGGCCATGACTCGTTGTGGAGCTTGATTGAATACTTGATCTTTCGGCTCCCAAGTGGAACCGCCCTCTGCTTTCGAGTAATTTCCTATCGTTAGCGGATAATGTGGATCCGTCTGTGTCCCTTCGGGCGCATTCGTTTCATTCGAGCCTCCGCAAGCCGTTAAGGCCAATATCGTGGCCAATCCTACTCCAAGTAATATGGTCTTTTTCATAGCGAATTCTCCTTGTTATATGGTGTAAGCAAAACCTAATCCATGTGTCACGGGGTTAATGTACGTTTGACATTTAATTTGATATAAAGCCTCGATCGTTTCCGGTGTTAATACCTCTTCCGGCGTGCCCTGCGCGTATACTTCACCTTCTTTGATCGCATACAAATAATCGCAATAATGCGCGGCCATCTCCAGATCGTGAAGGGCGGCAAGCACCCCGATCTGCAGCTCCTTCACGCAAGATATAATTTCAATCTGATACCGTATATCTAAGTGATTGGTCGGTTCATCTAAAATCATAAATCGGGGCTGCTGAGCAATCGTTCTCGCTAAGATCACCCTTTGCTTCTCCCCGCCGGACAGTGATAAGTATCCTCGATCCTTATAGTCCAGCAAGTTCGTCCGTCTTAATGCTTCCTCAACAATGTCTAAATCTTCTTGTTTGTCCGATTCTAGTAATTTTTTGTGCGGCGTTCTTCCTAACAGCACCATCTGATGCACGGTGAGATCGAAATTCATTTCATTAAATTGACTCACCACGCCGAGATGCTGTGATATTTTTTTCTGAGTTGTTTTTAATACGTTCATATCATCTAACAGGACCGTTCCTTGATGCGGCATGATGCTCTTATAAATACTTTTCAGTAAGGTCGATTTCCCGCATCCATTCGGCCCAATGAGCCCTACGAATTGACGTTTTTTTACGTGAACCGATATGTTTTTGACGATGTCCTTCTTACCGATCCTTGTTGCAACTTCCTTTACAACCAGCTCCATAGTTTACCCCCCGAAATTGTAGCCTTTTTTAACGATCATGTAGATGAAGACCGGCGAGCCAATAACGGATGTAATGATGCCAATGGGCAGCTCTACGTTATGTACTAACGTTCTGGATAAAATATCTGCCCATATTAAGAAGAGTCCGCCTAACAGTACCGATGCGATCGTCAATCGTTTATGATCCGATCCAAATATGGCTCTGCATATATGAGGGATGATCAGCCCGACAAAGCCAATCATGCCTGCATAAGCCACGAGCGTTCCCGTGATTAGAGCCGTGATGATCATATAGAACTTGCGGTAGGTACTTAGGCTGATTCCGAGTGTGATGGCCGATTCATCGCCTAACAACATCGTATTTAACACGCGATGCTGGAATAGAAGGATCAAGCAGCCCGCCAGAACAACAACCGCCATAATCGGAACCTTATCCCAACTCGATGAGGCCAAGCTTCCCATGGACCAGAAGGTCACCGTTTTAATCCCTTCCGCATCATTGGCAAAATAAATAATGAGGCTGGAAAAGGAACCGCATAGTGCACCTACGACTACTCCGGATAAAACAAGCTTTACCGATGTCGCTTTCCCGCCGATGCTGGATAATATAAGTACGGCAGCCGTCGTTATCATCGCACCGACAAAGGCTCCGAAGGCTACACCAAACTGCGCTAACATCGTGCCGCTTCCAAATCCTACAAGAATCGCAAAGGTTGCGCCTAAAGAAGCTCCAGATGAAATGCCCAGAATATATGGATCGGCAAGCGGATTCTGCACCGTCGCCTGCATGACGACGCCGCATAATGAAAGCCCCATTCCAATGAATAGCGCAAAAATAACGCGGGGCAATCTCACTTGAAGAATAATATTCGAATAGGCTTCGCTCTCGCCTACAGATCCCAAATGGCCGTTCGTGAGTGCATGCAATACGACTTCCATCGATTGGCTGAAAGGAATATGGACCTGCCCAATGGAAATGGAATAAACGGCTGAAAAAACAATGGCACATATAAACAAGAAAATCGTTGGATAATAGATCCTGCCCAGCTCTAAACGATGAACTGTCTTTAGATTCAATATTCCACCTCCGATGTAAGATTCAAAGCAAAGGCCCTTACTGATATTGATAATCGTTATCAATTAAGTCGACGGATACCATTTTATAGTAAGGTGGGATGAATTTCAATCATTATTTTTGTAAATATACGCCATTTTTGCGAAGATTCCATCGGGAAACGCGATTGCAGCTTGAAAGTAATTGAACTATAGTGAGTATCAAACAAATAGAAAATATGATGGAGAGGTGATTTCGGAGTACTTGGGAGGCTATAGCGATACTAGAGATTGAGAGTATGGAGGCGAATTTCACGGGATGAGAGCGATAAAATTACGTCCCTTCGTTCCTTCGGGTGCCGATTACCCGCTTGCGGTTCAGTTTTATGTAGACCTCGGATTTGAAATCATTTTCGCTAGTGAAGAATTAACGATATTCAAGACCAGCGAATTGGAATTTCATCTTCAAAACTATCATAACGTGGAATTGCAAAATAACTTCATGCTGGAATTATGTGTCCAGGACTTGGATACATGGTGGAAGCATATTCAAGACATCGGGGTTGCTGAAAAATACAACATCAAAGCTAATCCCCCGCAGCTACAGTCTTACGGTAAGCGCGCACTTCACCTCACCGATCCCGCCGGTGTTCTTTGGCACTTTACTGAATAGTGCAGACCCTATCATGTGACCGGTAAAAAAAAATCCTGCCTCCGTCTCCGTGAGACTTTGGCAGGATGACATCAACCGTCTGTATGACAACACATCAATCGATTTAATAGCTATATTGCTTCAACAAATGTACGAGCAGTGCTGTGCGCGGCACGATCGAATCAAGCTCCACGAATTCATCCACGGCGTGTGCTCCCGCACCGACTGCGCCTAGACCGTCCAGCGTCGGAACCTGCAGCGCTGCTGTGAAGTTGCCGTCGCTGGCGCCGCCGGTCGACGATTCCTGCAGCGTAAAGCCGAGCTCCCCTGCAATGCGCTGCGCATCCCGGAACAGCCCGCGGCTGACGGTCTGCTCCATCGGCGGGCGAACCATGCCGCCTTTTACATGCAGCTTCGTTCCGTCCAGCTTAGGCGCCAAATTCCGGATGAGCTGGCTTAAGCGCTCCGCTTCATCCATTCTTTCTACGCGAAGCTCAACCTCAATTCTTGCATTCGCGCTCACCACATTCATCGCAGTTCCGCCCGAAGCCATGCCGACGTTCAGCGTTGAACCCACCGAATAATCCGTCAGCCCTTGTAAATACAGGATTTGATGCGCCATTTCCTCAATCGCGCTGACGCCGCTGCTGTGATCGATGCCGGAATGAGCCGACACGCCTTCGATGTCGATAAAGAAACGGCCGACACCTTTGCGCGCCGTCTTCAGCATCCCGTCCTGCCCAAGCGAAGGCTCGAGCACGAACACCGCATCGCTTTTGGCGGCTTCCTCTTCGATCAAGCGTCTGGAAGAGGTACTCGCGATCTCTTCATCTGTGTTAATGAATAAGACGATATTCTTCTTCGGCTTTTCCTGGGAAATAATTGCGTGCATCGCGTACAATCCCTGCAGCAAACCGCATTTCATATCGAAGACACCCGGTCCATACAACCGCTTTCCATCGTTGCGAAACGGCCTGCGCGCCGCTTCCCCTTCAGGCCATACCGTGTCGAGATGCGTCAAGATTAAGATTTGACCATCCCCCTGCCCCAGATGGAGCTTCACCTGGTTGCCGAACTGCTCCTGAGTAAACGTCTCTACTTCGCCGCCGATCAACTCGTTAAAGCGCTGGATAACGAAAGGCATCGCTTGATCGATCAACACTTTATTGCGCGATGGCGTATCCATGTTCACCAGCTGCTCCAAATCGGAAAGCAGAGAATTCAGCTGGCTTTCGGCCCATTGCAAATAGTTGCTCATAAGCATCTCCTTCGGCGTACTTTGGTATAGGTCATATATTTTCCAAAATCGTACGATTCTTATCTCATCTTCTTCATATGGGCAAATTTCTAACTACAATTCGGTAAGACAGCATGTTTCCTTGACCTCGCCAGTACGAACTCAAGTGGCAGTTTTTCGCTATTCATCCATTCAAAAGAACGATCTTCGAGAATGAACCTATCATGCGTGAGCATACAACCATTCTCGAATTCCGTTCAACCGGGCGATCCGCTGCTGCGGACGACCTGCCGTTGCCAAGGCATGGGATGCACCTGGAAAGCGAATGAATTCCACATCTTTGCCTAACCGCCATAACGCCGTAAACCACTGCTCCGCTTGCTCAATCGGACAGCGGTGGTCCTGCTCGGCGTGAATGATCAGAACCGGTGTTTGTACTTTCGGCGCGTAACGAATTGGCGAACGCTCCATAATGTGCTCCTCATCCGTCCATAAATCCTTGCCGCCCAGCTGATGCGGATTGTTCTGAAAACCGATATCGCTGTTGCCGACTTTGCTGTACAGGTTGCAGATCGAGCGTTCCGTTACCGCTGCCTTGAATCGGTGATCATGCCCGACGATCCAGTTGACGAGATATCCGCCGTAGCTGCCGCCCAGAAGATAGAGCGGCTCCTCTTCATCGCGGCCTTCCTTCTCAAGCACCATTTCTAGAAATCCTAGCACATCGGTTACATCCTTGCCGCCCCACTGACCGATGATTTCACGTGCAAATGACTGACCGTATCCGCTGCTGCCGCGTGGATTGCAGAACACAACCCGGTATCCAAGGCTTACCCAGTACCAGAAGTCGTAATGGAACGCATGCCCGTAAGAGAGATGCGGCCCGCCATGAATCCAAAGCATCGTCCCCCGCCGATCTTTTGCGGAGCGGTCTCTGCTCGGCTGCATGGACCAGCCTTCCACCCGTAAGCCGTCCTCTGCTTCATAAATATAAGATTGAATATCTACAGGGGGAAGGTGCTTCAGGAATTCCGCATGATGATCGGTCAATTGATCTACTTGGATCTCTTCACCGTATGTCCAAACGGCACGATACAGCTCTCCCGGCTTGTCCATCGTATCGCCAACGAAAACGACAATGCATTGCTGCCCATCGCACTTCACTACATCGAAGGAAATCACGTTGTGCTCGATCGGCAGCTTCATCACTTTCGCATCGAGGTTGTCCGAATCTCTTGCTGCACCCGTTGCAGAATGCAGCTCCAGCACATACAGTGACTGCTTCCCTTCGTAAGTCGCGGCGTACACATATCGGGACCGATCTTCTGTAGCTGCTGCCACGCTGCTGAATCCCGTACGCTTACTGTCGCCGATCACGTGCGTCCCGATATGCACATCCGGCTGTCCGTTCAGCCATGTCGTGATTGACGTCACGCCATCCACATGAAACCATTTGTCATATTCCGTACTGCTGGAGATGTCTCTCTTCCCCGTTCCAATCACAGAGCCGTCCGGCAGTGGAAATAAGGACGAAATGAATTTTAACTCCGGATGAAGCACCTTTTCTTCGCCTGTCTTGAGCTTGTGCTCGTATATTAGCGGCTGCTTGTCCAGATCGCTGCCTTCCGGATAATCCGATGAATAATATAAACGAGTTGCATCCGCGGAAAACACAGGATTGCCGTGGTCCGTCTCCCTCGTCGTCAATTGCGCAACGTTCCCGCTCTCTACATCCAACAGGAAAATATGCGTATAACCGTTCGTCATGCCTTCGCCATCCAGCTTAAAGCGAATTCGCTTGACCTTATAGGCGACATTGTTTACATCGTTCACGCGGCTCACAAAAGCGATCTTGCTGCCGTCCGGACTCCAAACAAAGCCCTTAATTTTATATTTCTGCACGAGCGGTCTCACGGTATGTTGATCGGCTTCATACAGCCACAGCTCATCCTTGCCCTGTGCTTTGCGCATGAAGGCCAGCTTCTTCCCATCCGGAGACCAAGCCGGACTTTGATCGGCTGGCACTTCTTCCCTCTGCTCAGCGGATAACAGAGGCTTCTCGGTACCAGATATGGTATCGTAGACCACCAGCTCGCTCACGTACATATCTTTCTCAATCGACATCGCCGCTTTCGAAAGTACAACCTTATCTCTCTTCACAGGATGAACGGAAGGCGCTCCATGCAGTGTCAGCTTGCTTAGATCTGTCGGTTCCAACATATTACGCTCAGCTCCTTCTGCTATAAACTCGCTTCCTCTAATGGATCCAAATCAACTCTTTACTTCACCAGATGGCAAGCCACCCAATGCTCCGGCTCGGCTTCGCGCCAAACGGGTTCCTCCTGACGGCAGCGTTCCTCCGCCCATGGGCAACGAGTATGGAACCGGCAGCCCTTCGGCGGGTTCATCGGACTCGGCAGCTCGCCTCGGAGCGTGATCTTCTCCCGCTGGCGCTGCAGCTTCGGATTCGGCACCGGAATCGCGCTCATCAGCGCTTGCGTGTACGGATGAAGCGGCTTCTGGAACATATCCGCTTTATTGCCCAGCTCCACCATCTTGCCCAAATACATGACACCAACACGGTCGCTGACATGGCGCACGACCGATAAATCATGAGAGATGAATAAATACGTCAAATCCAATTCCTTCTGCAGCTGGCCGAACAAATTCACAATTTGCGACTGTACGGAAACGTCAAGAGCCGAGACCGGCTCGTCACATACAACAAACTTCGGTCTGAGGGCAATCGCTCTGGCAATGACAATCCGCTGCCTTTGGCCGCCTGAAAATTCGTGCGGATATTTATCCAAGCTGCCCTCCGGCAAACCGACAAGCTCCAGCAGATGCTTCACCTGCTGCGCTTCCTGTCCCGGATACAAGCCATGAATTTGGAAAGGCTCCGCAAGAATATCGCGTATTTTCATCCGAACATTGAGCGAAGAATACGGATCCTGAAATACGATCTGCATATCCTTTCTCAGCTGTCTCAGCTGCTCCCGATTCATTTCGCCGAGATCCTGTCCATCGAACGTTACACTGCCTTCCGTCGGCGGCTCTAAATACAGCACCGCACGGCCTGTCGTCGATTTGCCGCAGCCGCTTTCCCCTACGAGGCCCAGCGTTTCCCCAGCATACATGTGAAAGCTGACGCCATCCACGGCCTTGACCGCATTACGCTTGCCTGAACCAAAAAAGCCGCTTGTTTTGCCGTAATACTTTTTCAAATTTTCTACCACGACTAAAGGGGTGCTGCTATTTTGCTCGGTTTGGCTCATTTCATTTCCCCCTTCACCGGATTCCAGCATGCCACAGCATGACCATCTTCTCCCTGTACAAGCGGTGGCATCTGACTCTTACACTGCTCGGTCGCAAAGTCACAGCGGGGATGGAATGGACAGCCCTCCGGCATCGATTTCAAATCCGGCACGGAACCGCGAATGGTGTTCAGCTCTTCCTCGCTGTCGCTCGTAATATCTGGAATGCTATTTAATAATCCGACGGTATACGGATGAAGAGGCCGCTCCAGCAGCTCTTCTGCATTCGCCATTTCCATCACCCGTCCCGCATACATAACCGCTACCCGATCGGCAACATCGGCAATGACGCCCATATCGTGCGTAATGAGCAGAATCGACGTTTGAAACTTTTCCTTTATCTCTTTCAGCAGATCGAGAATTTGTGCCTGTATCGTCACATCTAGAGCCGTCGTCGGTTCATCCGCAATGATGACTTTCGGATCGCACGCGAGCGCCATCGCAATCATGATGCGCTGTCTCATCCCACCGGAAAGCTCAGATGGAAACTGCCTATACCTGAGCTCCGGCTCCGGAATCCCGACCGATTTTAGGAGCTGAATGACTTTTTCCTTCCGCTCTGACTTACTCGACTTTTTATGCAAAAACAGCAATTCTTCAATTTGCTTTCCTACGTGAATTAATGGATTGAGTGCCGTCATCGGCTCTTGGAAAACCATCGATACTTGATTGCCGCGAATTTTCCGCATTTCTTTCTCGGACAAGTCCTTGAGTGACATATCCTCAAGTGTGATGTTCCCCTCATCGAACTTGGCCTGCTCAGGCAGCAGCTTCATGACCGACAGCGCCGTCAAACTCTTGCCGCTGCCGCTCTCGCCGACAAGTCCCAATATTTCTCCCTTGCCCAATTCAAGCGATACACCCTGCAGGGCGGTTACCGAGCCTGCCGCCTGCTTGAAGGACAAGGTTAAGTTGTCGATTTTAAGCAGAGCCTTATCACCCTGAATTGCTGCATGACTCATGATGTCACCCCCCTAATGTCTCGTGAAAGTGATCCGCGTGATGCACTCGGTGGTATTCCGCGATTTCTCCGCAAGTCGCCCACCAAACCTCCGGATCGTTCTTCAGCTTGGTAAGAAGCTTCTCCAGCGCAATCAAACGGGAACCTCGTCCCGTAATCCAGCAGTGTGCGGTCAGCAGAAACAGTCCGCCGTACTTTTTGATGCCTTCAAATTCCTGCAGCCACATATCCGTCACAATATTTGGATTGGTTGGCGGAATGCTGGCCATCCCCCCGGTAAAACGGTAAAAAATCGCATCATCGAGGAGCCACTGTACTGGAATTTCCGGCATCCCGTCGATCCAATAAGGATGATCGTGTCCCATCAGGGAGCTGTCATACGGGATTAGATGACGGTGCAGCAAATCAAAGGTCGGCTTCGTCATCTCCCATGCGGGAGAGCGGTACCCCATCGTACGAGGGCCGATCACTTGTTCAATTGCCTGCTTGCCCTTCACAATGCTTTCTTCAATCTCTTCAATAGAAAGTCCATTCACATTTTCATGCAGGTATCCATGCAATCCAATTTCGTGTCCTTCCTTGTCAATTGCCTCAACGGCTTGCGGATATCGCTCTGCAATAATGCCCGGAATGAAGAAGCTCGCCCGAATGTCGAGACGCGACAGCATGTCCAGTATGCGGTAAATGCCCTCACGAGGGCCAAATGCACGCTGTTCCAATTCTCCTACCACGTCTGTAGGCTGGTTCCGAGTACGCCACAGAAAAGGAGATTCTCCGTCAAAATCAACAGAAAACGCTGCCGCGCAGCGTTTTCCATCCGGCCATCGATATACGGAATTCATCATTCAAATCCCTGCTTTCCCTTCAGTTTCGACTGGCTTTTTATACGTGCCTGCCGCAAGGCCGCCATCCACGGAAAGCGTTGCGCCAGTGATGAACGAAGCCTGCTCGGAGCATAGGAACAATATCGCCTGGGGCGCATCCTTCGGTCCAGAAGTACGTCCAAGCGGAATTTTAGAAATCATCGTTTGGACGTATTCGTCCGTTAGCGCATTCACTTCGCTGCCCGGTGCGAACCCGGGCACGACTGCGTTGACGCGAATGTTGTGCGGGGCAAGCTCCAAAGCAAATGCTCTGGTCAACATCGACAAGGCTGCCTTTCCCGTCGAGTAATGCCCGCCGCCGATTTGTGTATTGTTCGCGGCACCAGAACTGATGTTGATGATGCTTCCCTGCTTTCCGTCCTGTATCATCTGCTTCGCCAGCTGCTGGGTCAGCAGGAAAGGAGCCGTCACGTTCACTCCGAGCGACTGGGTCCAATCCGGAACCGTCATATCCATCAGTTTTTGCCTTTTATAAATTCCTGCGTTATTAATGACGATATCTGCAGAAGACCATGTCGTCTCAATGAGACGTACGAGGTCATATACACTTTCCTCACGGCTCAAGTCCGTCGTATGAAGCAGCAGCTGTGCCTCCTTTAATTTGGGGCTCGCAGCAAGCTTCTGCAATTCTGCTTCGCGAATATCAGATAAGCACAACGACGCACCCGCTTCTGCGAAGGCTTCTGCAATCCACGTACCGAATATCCCGGCAGCGCCTGTAATCAACACTTTTTTACCGACAAATTGTTCTCCAAAATGCATCATGATCACCTCGCTGCTTATCTCTTCTGATTTTTCGGATCGAGTCTGTCTCTTACATAATCACCGATGGTATTAATCGAAAGCACGACGAGGAAAATAGCAATTCCCGGGAATGTCGCGATCCACCAAGCGGTATTTACGTAGTTTTGTCCTGTCGAAAGCATCGAGCCCCAGCTCGGATCCGGTGGCTGTACGCCTAGCCCAATAAAGGACAAGGAAGCCTCGAACATAATCATCAGACCGAATTCCAACGTTGCAACGACGACGAGCGGAGGAATCAGCTCCGGTAAAATATGCTTCATCAGCAATCTTCTCGGACGCGCACCGAGTGCAGCCGACGCTTTTACAAAATCTCGATTCACCGTCGATAAGGTTGCGCTGTATGCAACCCGTGCATAGCGCGGCCAACGGACAATCCCCAGCACGATAATAAGATTCATCAAATTCGGTCCGAGTACAGCAACGGTTAGAATGGCCAGCAGCAGGAACGGAATCGAGAGCAAAATATCGGCGAGACGCATAATGACCGTACCGATAATCCCCCGATAATAACCTGCCAACATGCCGAGCAGTCCGCCGATCACGCCGGACAGTAATACCGCAGAGACGCCAACGAGCAGCGATACCTTCGCTCCATGAATCACACGGCTGAATATGTCTCTGCCCAACTCATCCGTCCCCCACATATATGCGGAACCATGGGAATCCGTAAAGCCCGGCGGCTGCAGACGAATGGACAGCTCTGTCAACACGGGATCATGCTTTGCAAACAACCCAGGAGCGACCGAAACGATCACAAAAACGAATAAAATGACAAGAAAAGGGATGAGTACGATCCCTTTTTTCGCCTTGTTCGGAAATTTGAATTTTTGAAATAGAGACGAGGAGGCAGCCTTTGGATCGGTTGATGGTATGTTACTCATGACGCGTCTCTCCTCAGCTTAATTCTTGGATCGACCCAAGCGTAGATCGAATCCGTAATCAAATTCACTACAATATAGAACGCTGCCCCTAACAAGACAACCGCCTGTATTAATGGAAAATCTCTGGCCTGAATCGATTGAATCGTTAACTGCCCCAGTCCCGGCCAGGCAAAAATCGTTTCCGTTATAACGGATCCGCCCAGAAGATTCGCGAATTCCAATCCGAGCACCGTAATGATCGGAATACAGGAATTTCGCAGCAAATGCCTGAACAATAGACGAGGCGTACCGACGCCTTTCGAACGGGCGGTACGTACATAATCCTGTCCAAGCTGCTCCAAAATGCTGGAACGGGTCATTCTCGCTACAGTTGCGATGGATAAGGAAGCCAGCGTTATGGCCGGCAGTATGAGAGATTGCAATCCATCCGCTCCCGACGACGGAAGCCACCGCAGTTGGACGGACACAAGCATAATGAGCAGGATCCCTGTCCAAAAAGCCGGCATGCTTTGGCCGATCAAAATGATCGGCATGCATACCTTCTCCACCCATGTTCCTTTATAAATCGCTGTCAGCATCCCTATCGGAATCCCGATCACGACCGTTAAAATAAATGCGGACACAGCCAAATCAATCGTATACGGCAGCCGCTCCATAATAATGTCTATGACCGGTAAATTTTGAATATAGGATCGGCCTAAGTCACCTGTGAAGATTTGACCCAAATAATCAATGTATTGTACTCCCAGCGGCTGATCTAGACCGAGCGCCTCTCTTAATCTCTCGATATCTTCAGCTGTTGCGTTTTGAGGAGCCATCAGCAGTACAGGATCTCCAGTAAGGCGCAGAATGAAAAACACGATCGTCGCTACGCCAATTAATGAAACTAGAGCTTGTACAATCCGCTGTCCGAAATACAGCACAGGTATCCCTTCTCTCTATCTTCTTTCAATAAAACTACGACCGTCTATTCTGCCCATTTCATATCTCTAACGAAGAAGTTCTCCTGTGCATCCGGCTTCCATTCTAGATTTTTGCTCGCCCCGTATAAAGCATAGACTTGATATAAACCTACGCCCGGCGCATCTTCTTGGAGAATATGGAACGCCTTGCTGTAGTTTTCCAAGCGAACCGCTTCATCGGTTGTCGCGCGAGCCGCATCTACCGCAGCGTCAAATTCCGGATTGGAATATGCGCTCCAGACCGTATCCGTATGGAAGAGCGGCAGGATCGTACCGTCCGCATCCATGCAGGAGCAGGACCAGATGCCGTAACGAAGACTTCCCCATTTGCGTGCAGGATCTTGAAGCTTTTGCAGGAATGTTGGGTGGTCATTCAAATTAATATTCACGGTAATGCCCACCTTCGCCAAATCCCCTTGAATCGCTTGAACGACACGCTGATCAAAGTTCGGAGATGTCGCGAATTCCAGTGTCATTCCATCCTCGTAACCTGCTTCTTTCAGTAATGCTTTCGCCTTTTCAGGATCATAATGATAACCTTCTACTGTCTCGTCATATCCAAAGGACAGCGGTGTAAGCACTTGGGTAATCGGCTCGCCGAAGCCATGCAGTAGATTTTCAATGATAGAATCATAGTTGATCGCGTAAGCAATCGCTTGGTTCACTCTGGAATCCTTCGTCGGTGTATCATCGATCATGTTAAACGCAAGGAAACCAATACGCTCCGTTGGCGTCGAAAGAACCTGCAGCTTGCTGTCTCCCTCAATGGTATCTACAACGTCCGGGTTAATACCGGTCACAATATCCGCTTTACCGGATTGCAGATCGGCTACGCGGCTAGCTGCATTCGCTACAAAACGGAATTCCACCTCTGTAATGGATGGGGCACCGTTCCAATAATCTGCGTTCGCAGTCAATGTCACTTGCGTCCCTTTGCTCCAGCTGCCGAATTGATAAGCTCCGCTGCCAACAGGCTCTAGATTAAACTTTTCGTTTCCTACCTCAGTCACATAATCTTTCGGGACGACGCTTAGATTAACAAGCTGTGTTAAGAGTGTAGGACTTGGCGAAACGGTCGTAATTTGGAGATTGCTGCCGTCTGCCTTCACCGACTCAATAATATTCAGGTTCACCCGCTGGGCACTCTTGAATTCTGGATCTAAAATACGTTCAATACTGAATGCAACGTCATCGGCGGTTAACTCTTCACCGTTATGGAATGTAACGCCTTCGCGAATTTTAAAATTCCATACCGTTTCCGATTCTTGTTCCCAGGATTCTGCAATCCAAGGAGAAATTTCTCCGGTGTCCGGATCGCGGCGAAGCAGGTTATCGAAAATATTCCGATATACGGCGTAGCTGTCAAAGTTGTATTGAAGTCCTGGATCCAGGTTCGCAGGTTCATTCGTCAGATCCACGACAAGCGTGCGACCTTCAGTCTGCTCTCCCTGTGCTTCATTTTGCGTTTCATTGTTGTCATTTTGGCTGGCAACGCTGCAGCCTGTTAAAGCAATGACTAAGGCCAAGCTGAATAATAGAGTGATGTTTTTGAACAATTTCATGTGGATGCCTCCCTGGATGGTATATGTAATAAAATAATAGCTTACGAAGAGTAAGTTGCAACAATAAAATAACTTCAAAAAATTTCAATTTTCGACAAAATCTAGATAAAAAAATAACTCGCCGCTTATAATATTATTCACACCAAAATAATCGGATTACTTCAGCAATGTGATAAATTTAGCACGAGAATACGCCCCAGTCAAGGCATTTTGGGAATTTAATATTGGACTAGAATGGTTTACTAGGGATCCGATGGATGATTCATCCAATCCAATATAAATATGTCATTATAGGATTATAGGCCCAGTGAGTTACAGCGGATTGTCCCCCTCGTTCGGCAGCTATCTTCATTAGTTAACTAGCTTGAATGAATCGATTTTCGAAGCCATTTTCATATGCACGGCAATGATCTGTTCCAGCCGACGAACCTTTTCCTTCAGTTCCATATTTTGCGGCTCTTCCTTTCGTTTTATAGACATGGCGAAATACTGCGGCACTTCCCACACACTCCTGGCGGCGGTGCTGATACAGTAACCGTAACGAACATTGTTTTCGTCACCTTTCCAGCCCATCTCATCCAAGCCTTGCAGATAGGCCGAATACAGGGAATCCTGATATTCCTCGAACTGATCGGCTGCTATGATGCCCAGACTCATCTGGACGCCGAACAGCTTTCCAAGATCTTCCCCGATCCCGGAAAGACTCATAAACTGCCAATCGATGAGCGCTAGCCGCTCCATATCCCGCTCCCCTTTAACAAGCAGCATGTTCATCTGACTCAGATCTTGATGCGCCAAAACTCGGGGCAGTCGTGCCAGCGATTCGATGTAAGAATCAACCTTCCTATTCCACTGCTGAAACCAATTCCAAATTCGTTGTTCATTGTCCGTATTTAGCTGATCTGCAAACCCATCCAGATGCGGGGCATACATGCGGCTTGCAGAAACCCATGACCTCAACCAGGATCTGCAAATCCACTCTTGATCCGGCAATCTATTCTTTCCCGTGAGATACGCACCGTTGAACCGTCCCAGCTGCCTCGCGATGAAAGAAAATTGTTCGATTGTACGCGGGTATTCGCCCTCTACAAGCTCCATCCAGATCCACACCGTGCCATCCTGCTGTTCTTCCACCAAATAGCATTTTGCCGTATGAATCGAATCAGGAAGCTTTTGCAATAACCCCGACTCCAAAACCAGCGCTTCGCGCCTCCAATAATTGTGATGTTGTACATGGTCTTTCTCGGTGCTGTCCGGTTTAATGATTTTGAGGATCATCGTCCACGGCTCGCGATGATTCCGAACATTTGCTATTCCGTGTAAGTAATAAATTCCGCTAGTTGTGAAATTTGGTGTTGCATAACCGACATCCTCACAGTTTACTGATATCAGCTCTACATCTGGCTCCTGAAAGATCCTTTGAACACAAGCATGGAGCTGATTGATTTTATCCTCGATTGGGATGTTCGTTCTATTACAAATTGTAATTATAGTTTCCATTCCAACACTCTCTCTTATCCTCTTACTTGAATTTCATGGAATGCATCCGCTATATCTATATTTTGCTGTACCAGCTGTTTTTTTACGGACAAGTTACCTCCATCATCGCAATCAAAATCTCATCTCCTTGCTACCACCAAAATTTGTAACTATTTGGGCTGTGCACTTGAACTTCTATTTCAAAAAGGTATTACTATGAGATTCTACTTCAAATGTATATCCTACCAATATTTCCGTAATTAAATCGTACGATAACCGATACATTATTTATCATAAAATTAAACAGTACGACCAGCACATGATTATTTTATTTAACTTCAAAAGAATAGGTAGCGTCAAGAAATTTGTGTAAATAGAAAAACCATTTCTTGTAGATGCCGTTGTTTAGTCGGTGGTTGTGAACATTGCTAGAAGTTCAGCGCGTGCCTGGTCAAAGCCGGTATGGCAACGAGTT
>NZ_JBHSQV010000008.1:0-1479 GCF_042658665.1 Marinicrinis lubricantis | reverse complement strand
TTTTCACCTTTCCCTCACGGTACTGTTTCACTATCGGTCGCTAGGGAGTATTTAGCCTTACCAGATGGTCCTGGCAGATTCATACGGGATTTCTCGTGCCCCGCACTACTCGGGATCCGTCTCGGAGAGAGCACATTTTCGGCTACAGGATTGTTACCTTCTCTGATGGGCCTTTCCAGACCTCTTCACCTAATATGCTCCTTTGTAACTCCATGTGAGACGTCCCACAACCCCTAACGCACAAAGTGCGTTAAGTTTAGGCTAATCCGCGTTCGCTCGCCGCTACTGACGGAATCACTTTTGTTTTCTCTTCCTCAGGGTACTTAGATGTTTCAGTTCCCCTGGTCTGCCTCTTCATTCCCTATGGATTCAGGAATGAGTGACTGCCCGTTACGACAGCCGGGTTTCCCCATTCGGACATCCCCGGATCAAAGCCTGCTTACGGCTCCCCGAGGCATTTCGTCGTTCGCCACGTCCTTCTTCGGCTCCTAGCGCCTAGGCATCCTCCGTGTGCCCTTACTAGCTTATCCTCGCTCTTGTTTTGCTGTTCCCTCCCGTTAAGCTTCGCTTAAAAGTCGGTCACACCAAAACATTCGCTCGCGCAAGAATAATATGTTGATTCGCTCCGTACGCTATCGCGTAAAAGTCGCTCATCCAAAATATATCCTCGCTAAACATCTAGTATAGGTTGTGATACTTGCGTATCACCAATATCTACACTTGCATTGCCTTAACACTTTTTCGCTATCCAGTTTTCAAGGAACAATTCATTTTGTTTCACCATCGATTTGATGGCGAAAATTATCTTACCACATCGTTTTTAAAAATACAACTGGAAGTTATCTCCATTATGATGTGACTGGGATTAAAAAAGGCTAATACTTGGAGTATCAGCCTACCCGGCTTGGCAACGTCCTACTCTCCCAGGACCCTTCGGTCCAAGTACCATCGGCGCTGGAGGGCTTAACGTTCGTGTTCGGGATGGGTACGCGTGGTTCCCCTCCGCCATTGTTACCAAACCAGATGTGAAACGCTTCTCGAACGATTTCGCCAAAAACCGTTCCAGCGTTTGTTTGTTGAAAGGTGCTTGACCCTTCAAAACTGAACGCGAGCGAATAAGTTAATTGGTATGGATGATCCNCAATTCCGACTTCATGCAGGCGAGTTGCAGCCTGCAATCCGAACTGAGACCGGCTTTGATAGGATTCGCTCCACCTCGCGGCTTCGCTTCCCGTTGTACCGGCCATTGTAGCACGTGTGTAGCCCAGGTCATAAGGGGCATGATGATTTGACGTCATCCCCACCTTCCTCCGGTTTGTCACCGGCAGTCATCTTAGAGTGCCCATCCGAAATGCTGGCAACTAAGATCAAGGGTTGCGCTCGTTGCGGGACTTAACCCAACATCTCACGACACGAGCTGACGACAACCATGCACCACCTGTCTCCTCTGTCCCGAAGGAAAGGCACATCTCTGCGCCG
>NZ_JBHSQV010000007.1:0-18127 GCF_042658665.1 Marinicrinis lubricantis | reverse complement strand
ACCTTGTAGACGAAATTCGTTCTACCGGGCATCCTGTTGCCTTCTTTAGACTCAAGTGTTCTTGGCCCCCGCTTTGTTCCAGCGACAACGGTAATACGAGGAAATACGGCTTTCACAGAAAAATGAACTCCTCACTTTGAGGAAGTTCATCTTATCATTTGTAATGATTATCCGCCTGTTCCCGCAATTTTCGTGCGCCGCGAGCGATATTCTCCAGGCGTCATCCCGTTCATTTTTTTAAAGACCCGAATGAAATTTTGAGGATTATTGTATCTCAGCTTTTCCGCAATTTCGGAGATTCGGGTATCCGTATTTTCTAGCATCTGTCTGGCCTTCTCCATCCGCAAGGCGATCACATAATCCGAGAAGGTCATTCCGACTTCCATCTTAAACATATGACTGAAGTGAGACACAGGCATGGATATGACATCGGCTACCATCGGCATGGATAAATCGGAATCGTAGTACTCTTGAATGTAATCGAGTGCTTTCTGAATCGTACTGTGTGTACGCTGCTCTAATCTTGAGCGAATATGCTCGGTCATCGGCGGATAGACCTCCGATTTTAACCAATGAACAATTTTATCCGTCGTATTTAACTCGAACAATCGTTGATATAGGTTGTAGTTATGGATCGCCGCACTGCTGGCATCCAGCTCAAGCATGCTTCGCTGTGTAGCCGCGAGAAGCTGCATGAAGGATTGCCGGACCTGGTCGTAATTCGCTGCTTGAGATTTTAATGCGTGGGCGAAATCGTCCAGCAAATCTTGAATTTTCACAAGATTGGCGAACTTCAAGTTCGTCATGATCTGATGCTCACATTCGTAAGGGTAGTTCAATGAGCAGCCCTCGAGTTTGACTTGACCGATATACAGTACCTTGCCGCTTCCTTGCACCAACTGATAATCGAGTGCCTCCATTGCTTCCCGGAAGCTTTTTCGCACCTGATGAAGTCCTTCATAGCTGTGACCGATTCCCATCGTGACGGTGATATGCAGCAAAGATTCAGCAATGTTCCGAATGTTCTCCGCCATATGGAATACATTCGTTTGCTGATCCTCTGACGGATTCTGTTCTTTATGGTTCAGCAATAAAGCGATATGTCCGCTATGAATCTGTACAACGATTCCATCCCCATGACGGCTGACGATTTCCTTCGCAATATTCATCACCGCGTAATGGAATAAATTGCTGTCTTCCTCTGTGTGCCCGCGCATATTATCCAATTCGATACAGATGACTGAATAATAATCATATTTCCCTGGTATCTCGTAATAAGCTGCCTGCTTCTTCATATCGTCACGATACGGCTCGGTAAACAGCTTTTGAATAAAGTTGTTCTTTAGAATCGGCATCGATTCCCCAATCTGCCTCTCGAGCTGCTCGTTATTTTGCTCTAACGATTCAAAATAGCTGCGAATCAATACAAATTCGTTTTGACCATTTTGAGCCTCTGGGAGCCCCGACTTCTTTTTTATCGACTCCATTAACGATTGCAGTGCGTACAGCCATCGTTTGGACAGCAAGCCAGATGCGGTAGCGCTAATGAATACGAGGAGTAGGCAGATGGCAAAGGTCGTTTGCTTAATTTGCTGCAAATGCTGTGTCATATCGCTGAACGGCACGATGGTGACATATTTCCAGCCGTTATGAGGCGATTGCACATAACTGAGTGACATCCTAAGACCGTCCACCATCACCGTCGACATGTCTTCGGTTAAGGAATTTTCCATAATGCTGCGGATAAAGCTGTATTCCTCGAAAGGCTCTTCCAGCACATTCTTGGACAGATCGGAAAAGATGTTGGAGCTTGGCGTTATAATGAGCAGCTCCCGATTATCGCCTAGATTCATATTGCTGAAGATGCGAAACAACGTCGTTTCGTCTAAATTAACGATCAAATAGCCGGCAGAGCTGTGTCCATGCGTATTCATTTTTCGAATAAACGTAATTTGATGCAGTCCGTCGCGGTAAGCATGAGACTCCAACTGATGATCGAGCCAGATTTTGGACGGCTCCTTTGACAATGCCTCCTTTACATAATCCGGAAGCACCCGATCGTCCGTCATGCCGAGATCCGGCGAAACAACCAGACCTTTATCCGGACGGTACAAGTATACGGAATCCACATCATCTATAAGCACTTGCATGGAGCTTAGGATCGTCATCGTTAAGCCGAACGCTTCGATATCGTCCAAAGGATTAGACAGCGACAAAAAATGCGTGAACGTCGGATTCGTCGAGTTCTGCAAAGTAATATTTTCGAGTGTAATCAGCTTTTCGTCGATTCTCTGCTGAATTTGCAGCATCGTTTGCTGATTCGCGGCATTAATCTCGCGAATCATATTATCGCTCGCAATCAAGTATGCCGTCGTTCCCATCACCAATACCGGAATAGTTGCAAGAAGTGAAGCAACGATAAGGACCTTCTTTCGCATCGATCTGATTGAAAAAGTTTTTCGGAATTTTTCAAGCATAGACCATTACCTCTTTTTCACTCGATTCAGCGGCACCTTCATCAAGCATTGGCACCAAATGATATTGTATCCGCTTACAATTAGGGCTGTGAAAGAGTACGCAATTTGTTCATTTTAGACCTTTATCTGTTTACCTACTTCAAACACGGATCGACATTTCATTCGATACACAATTTCCGATGTTTTGCTGATTTATCTCAGGTATCCATTCTATTGATTGTCCTCAATTCAGATCATCTTCCAAAATGATCATTCATTAGACCTACTATAGCATAGAAGCTGATCCGCAGGGATGATCATTTCATATGAGTATCGATAGAGACACAGCTGCGACATAATCATTCGATATGAGAAATCGAGATTACTACAAAGAAAAAAACCGATCCTCACCTACTGAAGATCGGCTTCCTACCTCTTACTTATCCTTTTCAATTATTGATGAATGGTGACGCCCTTTGGCGCCTTCACCGTTGTAGCAATCGAACCATCGGCTTTCTTCTCGTGGCGAATCTCGAGAATACCGTGAGGTGTCGGATACGTTCCCTCCGCCCATTCGAGATCGCCGAGGTTCGGTTCAATTCGAATCGTTCTACAGCCTGGCTCGAGGATCCGCACGCCCAGCACATACTCGGTCAGCCAAGCCGTCGGTCCGGAAGCCCACCCATGACAGAAGCTGTGGCGGTAGCCTTGATAGCAATAGCCGCCGTACGCACCATGAACGTCCACCTTTCCTTCCGGGGTAAGCTCATCGATGCGGGCTGCGTTCTCGAGCCAGGCGATATCGAAATCTTCCCAGAACGTCGTCGCTCCTAACGACAGCATTCCGCCCCAATATTCGCGAATGCTTTGCATCGCACCCTCGATGTCTCCTGCCGCTCCTCGTGCCTTTAATATGTAATAGCCGTAGAAGGTCGAATATCCTTTCGGCGATTCCGGCGCAATCACCTGATCGTTGGCCTCCTTCAAATCAATCATCCCGGTCAACGCGAGCAAAGCAGCCGCCTGCTTGCTTCCGTTGTGCGGCGGGACAGTTGCCTTCAGACGCTTCACATACTTGTCGCACAATTCCGCCGTATCCTCGTCATTTAACAAGCGGCTTAGCTTTGCGCCGATTTCGAAAGCCCAGACGAACAACGCGTGTACACCGGCTTTCACCCCTGTTGGATTGGATGACGATGGCCAATCGAGGAACGGACGCGGAATGTCGATCGAGTTGTCTTCCCCGATCACTTGTGTCAGCTGCCTCAGCAGGCCGCGCAAATAGTCGCGCTGCTCCGCCAAATAAGCGTAGTCCCCGTTCTGCATATACCAATCATGCTGAATGATAATCCACCAGATCGAATAAGTCGGCATCGTCATCCACTGCGGCAGCGGGTAGCGGTCACGCTTGAAATCCAAGCTTCTTGGCACGATGTCGTGGCTGCCGAACACCGCTTGGATCGTCGATGTCTCCGGATGCATGTCCCCGGTCCACACTAGACGATCGCGCTTAATGCCGTCCCAAAGATAATCCTGCATATTGAGATGCACTGTATAAGCTCCGGTCATCCAGATGTTCTCCAGCAGCGGATCGCTGCACTTGAAGCTTCCCAAGTAATCTAGCTCCCGATACAAGAATACGGCCCGAATGCTGCGCAGCTCCAGATGGTGGTTCTCATCCATCAGATCAATCCGAACGAATCGGAACCCGCTGTTCCCGATTTCCGTCGCACCCAGGTAGCTGACCTCAATGATCTGGTCTCTCATCGCATGAGCATTCGTCGCATTGCGCTCGCCCCCGATGTCGCTCATCGCTTCCATCGCCGACTCCCCGAATCTTACCCGCAGTTTGGCGACTCGGTCAGGATGGTCCCCCTGCCATACGCAAATTTGAACACCGCCGTGCAGCTCGATGCCGAAATCAAGCAGGATCCCTGCAGGCTTCCCTTTATTACGCAGGTTAAACGGATTGACGGCCGATAATGAGGATTGTCCGTCAAGTCCTTCCAATAACACAGTTTCATTCTCGATCGCCCCCGGTTCATCACTCTTCCATACGATCCGCACAGGATCAACATATGCGCGGGTGCGAGGATCCTTCTCCATTCGAAGCTTATCATATGACTTACTCATCGGAATCGAACACTCCTTTAGCTTCCATTCGCATTCTATCAGCTTGTATCACTAGAAGCTCACGTTAAGATATGCGCAGTAAATACAATATATATGAATCTATCATGACTGTATTCCTTTTATAAATAATCACTTCAAATGAGCATGTAGCCCTTTATTCATATCCCCCAACAGATTCAGGCTACTGCTTGTATTCATCTTTAAAATCATATAAAAAAACTTCATCATGCTCCCCCCTCTGCTTCTAAGACATGTTTCACGCAAAGGAAGTTCCATAATGAAGTCATTTCTATCCCATATATTCAGTTAAAATCCCGCTGTCTCAGCGCTTCATACAACAGAATGGTGGCAGCCATTGCAGCATTGAGCGACTCCGACTGTCCTTTCATCGGAATCATGATCTCCTTCGTGACATAGGGAGTAATATCCTTAGACACCCCTTGTCCTTCATTCCCAATAATAATCCAGGTTGGCAGCCTATAATCGATGTCATAGCAGTTCTCAGAAGCGCCGAGCCGTGTACTGACTACTTGAACGCCGGCTTGTCGCCCCGCATTCAGCCATTCGCCTAAATCGGCTGATACCACGGGCAGATGAAAGCATGAACCCATGGTCGAACGAATCGTCTTCGGATTATACACATCAACCGAATTTTTTCCAACGACAACATAGGAGGCGCCCGCCGCATCCGCACTTCGGATGATGGTGCCGAGATTGCCGGGGTCCTGCAGACCGTCGATGATAACTCCGAGGGGAGCATCCATTTTCATCAGATTGCTCTCATCAAATACCGGCGTCTCAACAACCGCAAAGACCCCTTGTCCATTCACTGTATCACTGCACTTCTCAATCACAGCACGCGATGCGGCGATCCACTTACTTTTTCGGTCGATCCAGGGCTTCAGCTCTTCGGTCACACCTCGATCTTCGTCATACACGACACACTCCACATCAAAGGAGGACTTCAGAGCCTCTTCCACCAAGTGGATCCCTTCAACCAAAAACTTACCCTGCTGCTGTCTTCCCTTCTTCGTGAGCAGCTGCGACCACGCTTTCACTTTCGGGTTGCTTGTCGATTGTATATTTTCCTTCATCAAGAGAAGGACACCTCGAATTTATTCAAATCTTCATTATTGCCTACGACAATCAATATGTCGCCTTCGTTAATCACATCATCCGCGTAAGGGGAAATATTCATTTTCCCGTTTGAACGAATGGCAATAACGTTGCATCCGAATCTCGCACGAATATCGAGTTCCTTAATTGTATGTCCAACCATTTCGGTAGAAGCTGTAATTTCCACGATACTGTAGTCGTCGGAAAGCTCGATAAAATCAATAATATTCGGGGATATTAAATGATGCGCGACCCGAACCCCCATATCACGTTCAGGGAAGATGACCTTATCCGCGCCAATTTTCGTAAGTACCTTTCCGTGAAGTTCGCTTTGAGCTTTAACAATCAGTTGCTTTGCACCCATCTCTTTCATCATGAGCGTCGTCAAAATACTCGCTTGAATATCTTGTCCGATCGCAACAACGACCACATCAAAGTTTCGAATGCCGAGTGCCTTTAGCGCTTCCTCATCGGTACAGTCCGCCTGAACGGCATGTGTCGTGACATTGATTACATCTTGAACTTTATCTTCATTTTCGTCTACGGCCAGTACCTCAAAACCAAGCTCATATAAAGTTTGGGCAATACTCGAACCAAATCGGCCCATGCCGATCACCACAAACTGTTTCTTCTTCATTTATCGTTTCCCCCATCTCCGCTTTCCATACTAAATATGATGATGCCGCATTTCTTTCGCTGACGGTTCATGTAGAATGTAGAATAACAAACCCATTATAACATCGTTTTCACCCAAACGTATAACAGGAAATCGTAACACTTCTTTCTCGGAATGAAATGCTCCATTAACGCGCACATTATGAAGGATTTCATTATTGATTCTGGGAGGGAACGAAATGGGCGTTACTTTAGATTTGCGGCAAGCGATCATTCAACGTGTGCACGATAAGGAAAATGACGAATTATATGACATTATTGACGGGTCCGTGGATGGCGATGAGAAGGCCCTGCCTGGATTAGGCGTATTATTTGAAATCATATGGAAGAATACAGACGCGAAAGAGCAAAATCACATGGTTGAAACACTCAAACAGCACCTGCATTAATGTAAAAAAAGCTGCCTTTAAGGCAGCTTTCAACTTTTCATGAAATTCAATCTTATGGTGCAGTCTCCAAAAATTGAATGTCAGGAAACTTTTCCATGCTGCTGCGCATCGCATACTCATTTTCGAAAAGCGCAACATAATTTTGGTTTTTATCAAGTACAACGGTTGAATTAATTCTGAATTTATTTGGATCGACATCGCCGACGAGCCAACGGGCAAATTGGTAGTTCAACCTTTGCATTTGAATATCTACGCCATATTCATGCTTCATGCGGTAATCAAATACCTCGAACTGCAGCTGTCCGACAACACCGAGAATGACATCCTCGAAATGAGGCGTCTTAAATACTTGAATCGTTCCTTCATCCGTCAGCTGATCAATGCCCTTTTGATATTGTTTATGCTTCAAGGCGTTCTTCACGGTCACCTTGCAGAAAAGCTCCGGGGAGAACGTAGGCAGCTCGTCAAAAGCTAAGCTGCGGTCCTCTGCTAGTGTATCCCCAATTCGGAACACTCCCGGATCAAATAGACCAATAATGTCCCCCGGAAAAGCTTCCTCGACAATATCCCGATCCTGTGCGAGAAATTGCTGCGGCTGTGAGAGCTTCATTGTTTTATTGCTTCTGGCGTGATATACGGAAATCCCTCTTTCGAATTTCCCCGAAACGATTCTCAAGAAAGCAACTCGATCCCGATGAGCTGGATTCATATTCGCTTGGATCTTAAAAATGTAACCGGAAAACTTCGTCTCTGTCGGCTCGACTTCTCCTTCATTGCTTTTGCGAGCCGTCGGCGTTGGTGCCAAAGTCAAGAAGTTTTCTAAAAATGTCTGCACCCCAAAATTGTTTACCGCACTGCCAAAAAATACGGGAGTCAATTCCCCTTGGCGCACTTTCTCAAAGTCAAAATCATCCCCTGCCACATCCAACAGCTCCAGCTCCTGCTGAACCTGATCGTGCAGGTGCTCTCCCGCCATTTTCCGAATTTTCGGATCGTCGTACCCGGAAACCTCCGTCACTTCGATCTTTTCGGTATCGTTCTCATCGAACAGCTCAACCTGCTGCTTATGACGATCATAAATGCCGCACAGCTGCTTCCCCATTCCGATCGGCCAATTCATCGGGTGAGAACGAATGCCAAGGACTTGTTCGATCTCTTCCAATAAATCGAACGGATCCCGGCCTTCTCGGTCCAATTTGTTAATGAACGTAAAGATTGGAATGCCCCGCATGCGACATACCTGAAACAGCTTCTTCGTTTGAGCCTCGACACCTTTTGCAGAGTCGATGATCATGACAGCGCTGTCCGCCGCCGTTAACGTGCGATACGTATCCTCAGAAAAATCCTGGTGACCCGGTGTATCCAAAATGTTGACGCGATGTCCCTTGTAATCAAACTGCATGACTGAAGAAGTAACGGAGATCCCCCGCTGCTTCTCAATTTCCATCCAGTCCGATGTAGCGAACTTGGCGGCTTTGCGGCCCTTTACCGTTCCTGCCAAGCGAATAGCTCCCCCAAAGAGGAGGAGCTTTTCCGTCAACGTTGTTTTTCCCGCGTCCGGGTGGGATATAATCGCAAACGTTCTACGTTTGCCGACCTCTTCCGCCAGTCGGCTTTGCAATGGTTTGCTCATTTATTCATATTCCCTTCAATTCAACTTTTAACTTTCATCAATAACAAAACCGTATTAAGATTTGCCGGAAATCCAGATGACGTCATCTTCTTCCTGTCCGTTAACCGGCCACCAATGAAATCCGTCTCGGGCCAGCAACTCATGTGACTCCTCTGGTCCCCAAGTTCCTGCAGGATAAAACTTCAAATCGCTGGCATCCTTCGACCAAGAATTTGCAATCTGGTCAATAATGCTCCAGGCCGTAGCCACTTCGTCCCAACGCGTAAAGTAAGTCGATTCGCCGCACAGGGCATCGAAGAGCAGTCTTTCATAGGCTTCCGGCGTATTGATTCCAACTTGGCAGCTCTGGCAGAAGTCCATCGCTACAGGTACGATAGATCTTTCGGAATCCGGCTTTTTGGCATTAATCTTAATATAGATGCCTTCCTCCGGATTTACGCGAATGACAAGCAGATTCGGACGAAGATTATTGTTTTTCGCCAAATATACATGATCTGGCACATTTTTAAACTCTACAACAACCTCGGTCGATTTTGCAGGCATTCTTTTACCTGTTCTCACATAGAAAGGTACGCCTGCCCAACGGAAATTGTCAACGTGCAGCTTTGCAGCGAAGAACGTTTCCGTCACCGATTCCGGATTGACGTTCGGCTCATCGCGATAGGCTGGCATATCTTTACCGCCATGGGAGCCAGCTTTATATTGTCCGCGAATGACATGATTGCGAAGGTCCTGATCATCCGCAAACGGACGAATCGAACGAAGCACTTTCACCTTCTCATCACGAATATCTTCAGCTTCCAAGCGGCTTGGTGCTTCCATCGCGATCATAGACACGATCTGCAGAGCGTGGTTTTGCACCATATCACGAAGTGCACCGGAATGATCATAATATCCGCCGCGTTCTTCTACGCCCACTGTTTCGCTCAGCGTTACCTGCACATTAGCAATATGCTTATTGTTCCATAATGGTTCAAAGAAAGCATTCGCAAATCGGATAACCTCGATATTTTGAACCATTTCTTTGCCAAGATAGTGGTCGATACGGTAAATTTCTTCCTCTTCAAATACTCCGCGAATTTGTTTGTTCAACTCTTCTGCGGATTTTAGATCATATCCGAACGGCTTTTCAATCACTAAACGGTGCCAGCCGCCACTTTCCAGCAGTCCTCCGACACGAAGGTTTTGCGCAACTCCGCCGAACAGCTCTGGAGCCAGTGCAAGATAGAACAGACGGTTGCCGTTCAAACTGAACTTTTCCTCCAAGCTTTGTGTCAGCACATTTAAATCCTTAAAGCCTTCCGGATTTTGCGTATCTAAAGACATATATTCAAAATGCTCTACAAATTGATTCCAGCGCTCGGTGTCTTTTTGATCGTATCTGGAAAATTCGTTAATCGACGCATGCAGATTGTCCCTGAACTGCTCTTTCGTCTTTGGTCTTCTTGCCAGACCAATGACTGCGAAGTTCTCAGATAATTTACCTTCTTTATATAAGCTGTAGATGGCGGGAAACAGTTTTCGTTTTGCAAGGTCTCCTGTCGCGCCAAAAATAAAAAGAACTGCCCCATCCAAGGATTTGAGTGTATTTTGACTCATTTTACATCATTCTCTCCACGTATATTTTTTCATATGTTTGTATGTAAAAACACATGTCTTTAAATGAGTTTAGCACAACCCTAATATCCGCTCAACAACTCTGATGCCCTTTTTTTCATAATCCTGTCTAAAATTCTGATGAAATCATCGGGTACGTAAGGATCACGCGCTTCTCGTTTTCGTACGTGTTCTCATGTTCAATAAGCTGAAGATTTGCATAAAAATCCTTCGCATGATCCGTTGCGAGTTCCTCTGCATAATAAGAAGTAATCTCCATCGCTTGATCGGTATAAGTATCCACCTGCTTCGCATTCAGACCATCCAATACTCGCATCAAATCATATGCATTATGGGGAGTATGAAGGGATTCGTCAGCTTCGACAAGCACATTCCAGCCATACCCTGTTGCATCTGTATGAAATACGTTCTGTACTGCTTTTGTCCACTGCTGCAGCTGCTTCATGCTGACTGTTGATAATATTCCCTCGAGCCGTGCTAAATAATACAATCCGTCTTCCGCCATCCGCTCTGTGATGATCATCTTGAGTAGGGCGTCACTGCTGCTGCATTGAATCCTACGTTCACTAGTCTTTTCCTCTTGAGAGCAATTCATCGGAAGTACGAGTGAAGAGTATATTTCTTTAAGCTCATCGGCATTTACCAATAATTTCTCCTCCGTATAACCGCTTTGCTTTAATGTATAAGTATAAGGCTCCTGAGTCATGCTTTGGATGTGTGAGATGAGTTCTAATGCAGGCTCCCGATGATCGGCTGTGACCTTGTCCGCATTCCAAACTTTATATCCAATACTTAAGGAAATGATCAATACCATGATAAAGGGCAGTGTTTTATTCATCCCAGGTTCCTCCCAGTAATTGAAATCTATCAATCTACTAAACAGGATACCCAGCTGCCCTGATTTTATACTGCTTCTCTGCTAGTCTTCCGCCAATCCGTGTTTAAAAGCATAGATCGCCGCCTGCGTACGGTCTTCAACGCCTAATTTAGCCAATATATTCGTCACATGAAATTTCACCGTTTTCACTCCAATAAAAAGCTCATCAGCGAGCTCTTGATTGGACATCCCTTTGGCAATCAGCTTCAGCACTTCCATCTCTCGATCTGTTAATTCGTGATGCGGCATCGTTTCCGTTTTATTTTGCCGAAAGCGATTCATTATTTTGGTCGCGACTTGAGACTCGAGCACTGGCTGATTGTTTACCGCCGAGCGAATCGCCTGTGCGATTTCAGAGGCTCTGGAGGTTTTCAGCAAATAACTGAAGGCTCCTGCCTCAATCACGGGATATATTTTTTCATCATCAATATAGCTCGTAAGCACAATCACCTTGCATTCGGGCAATATCTGCATCATCCTTCTTGTTGTCTCGATCCCGTCCATGCCTTCCATCACTAAATCCATCAATACGACATCTGGTTTATACATTTCAGCCAGCGTCAAACCTTCTTTACCGCTTCCGGCCTCACCGACAACCTCTATTCCTTCTTCCGTTCCAAGCACCGCTGCCAATCCAATACGGACCATCTCATGATCATCTACCAGCAGTACTTTAATCGGCTCTGATGACATGCTCTGTTTCCTCCTTCGTTTCCAATATAGGAATGCGGATATCAATCTTTGTCCCTTTTCCAGGTGCAGTAATTAAATGCATATCTCCGCCCAGCTCGTTCACTCTTTCTTTCATCGATACAATACCATAGGAAGTATGCTTTTTATCATCCAAATCAAATCCTACGCCATTGTCATGAATGAATAAGCGAATGATGTTTTCCTTCTGCTGTAATCTCACTTCCAGCCGATCCGCCTTAGCGTGCCGCAGCGTATTGGAGAGCGCCTCCTGCACAATTCGAAACAGGTGATCCTCCACGCCTTTATTTAAAAATACGTGATCATCCATTTGCAGCTGTATTTCAATCGGCACTTTTGCCTGCAATTCATTCAAAAGCTCTCTTAAGCCTTGTGCCAACCCTTTTCCTTCTAAATGTACGGGACGCAAGTGAAGAAGCAGCGCTCTCATCTCCGACTGAGCGACCGACGACATTTCCTCAATGAGCGCAATTTGCCGTTTGGCTTTGTCTAAATCCTTCTCTAGCGTTCGACTGGTCGCCGTAGCTGTCATTGAGATCGCGAACAACTGTTGGCTTACCGCATCATGCAGCTCTCTGGCAAGACGCTGACGTTCTTCTGTAATTGCACTGAACCTGGCTCTTTCCGCCAGCTGTGCGTTGTGAGAGGACAAGCGTTGAAGCGTTGTCACCTGCTCCTCCCACTTTTGACGAATACGGTCAATTTGATCGGCGATTCGGCCAATTTCATCTTCCCCTAAGGAAGGGATGGATCGCGAAAGTGTCCCTTTTTCTAAATAAAGCAATGATTCATTCAATACTTCCAATCGCCCCCGCGATTTGCCATTGAGATAATAACCGAATGCGGCTCCGATCAAAATCGCTGCACTGATGGCTAAAAAGCTGTCGCTAAGCCACTTTGTCCAATGTCCCGTCAGATGGATATATCCTCTGCTATATAGGAAATAAAAGGCGGCAGCCATTAAAATCATCGTGAAAACAATCGTCGCACCCATCACTTTCCAGACCATGCCTGTCAGTTTCGGCTGCTTCTTCACATGGGCCACCTCCTCTACAATATTTTCACATCAACATCTCCGATAATATGGGACGTCATAATTTTCACCCGGTACTCGCTCTGCTCATAATTATCAGACTTCCAATGCACCTTGTTCAGCAGTCCTGCATCCTGCTCTTTGACAATATGAATTTGGCCAAAGATGACGGAGGACGAAATCGAAATCCCCATTTCCTCCGGTACAATTAAATCGATATCACCTATAATACCCTGCAAAATAATTGTGGTTTCTTTTTCTTCTGCGAGTGCCAGTGAGAGATCTAAGTGTATTTCCCCGATCAGGCTCCAAACACTCATATTTTGCAGAACCCACGGATCTCGGTTCCATTTGATGCTTTCCATAATATGCTGTTTTTGAATGTGGGGTCCTTTATCCTGCAGCTGCTTGGAACGAATAAAGTAATAGCCCAACGATATGAAGATGATCGCAATAACGAAAGAAAGATGGTCGCCAAGGAAAAATAAAAATCCGATTGCCAAAAGCACATAACCGGTCTTATCTTCGCCGCTTCGTATTTTGTGGATACCAAACCAAATCATGAATCCGCCGATAATGGTGAAAAAACCGATCATGTTGCCCAATAAAATAAAGGATCCCGCTGCAATTAACAGAATGGCTGTATTCCGATTCCTATTCCCCATGGAGCCACCTCCTTTCAAGTATGTATGGAATCTGACTGCCCTCAAATGAATAAAGTACGATGCTGTGAAAGGCCATAGGCAAAATTGATAAACAATTTCAGCCCATGGCCTTCTATAGCATATCATAATCTTCTTCGAAGCAAAATAATTGTTTTACAAGCGCAACCTGACCTCTTATTCTGCTTTAGATTGCTGTTCAGCTGGTTCTTCCGAAGGGCTAGACGTATGCTTCTGCTTTAGCATTTGTAGCTGTCTTTCCACTTGCTCTTGATGAACAGCGGAGATGTGCACGGCTCCTGGTCCCTTCAAGGAGCTGTATGGACTTCCTGCAACTTCAGCTTCCGCTTCCAGCTGCATAATCTTTTCTTCCATTCGGCCAAATCCGCGTGAAGCACTGCCTGATTCGATCGAATGGATGTTGACGGCTTGTGCCATTTGCTTTTTCGCCTTTGCTAATTGCGCTCTGGATGCCAGTTCGTTCCGCTTGTTGCGCATTTGGTAATATTCATCCTTCATGCTGTGCAATTGCGAACGCAGCTGCTCCGATTGAACACTAGACTGCTGATACAGCTGTGTATATTCATTCAGCTTTTCATCCAACTGTACTTTCTCAGCAAGCAGCTGTCTTGCCGTTTCTTCTTGATTGTTTTGAATAGCTGCTTCGGCGCGAATGAGACGATCTTCAGCAAGTCTGCGAGTTTCATCTAGACGATGCTTCCACTTTCTTTCACTAGCCATCTGTTTCGCAACAGTGACTTCCGCTTTCGCAATTTCCTCTTCCATGTCACGAATGTATTGATTCAACATCATGACCGGATCTTCAACCTTATCCAAAAATTCATGTATCGATGCTTTCGTCATATCTCCAATTCTTTTAAATACTCCCATGTTAATTGTCTCCCTTCATGCTTTCATATTGGTTTAGTTTTTTCTTCAGCTCTTCAATTTCTTTAAGTAATGCCTTCTTTTCAATTTCGGTCATCATTTCATCGAACTGATCTTTATCCCTATGACCAGAGTACGTATGGGACGATTGTTGAAAACCATTGCCCCCAGCACCATATGGAGGCTGCTGATAGTTCATCCCATAGTTCGAACCTGGGGGATAGTTTTGCTGGAACGATCCCATTCCTGCAAAGTTCGACTGATAGGTAGGTTCTTTAGGAATGACCATGCTCGCTACGATGTAGAGCAAGATCACCGCACCTGCCGAGAAGAAGACCGATATAACAACAACTAACCTTAGGATCGTTGCATCAATATTAAAGGACTCTGCTAAACCTCCACATAAGCCAAATATTTTCTTATCTCGGGTGGACCGGTATAAACGGCTCACTTCTCTTCACTCCTTCCTTGAATTTTAATTTTCAAGCTTTGAAGCTCTTCTTCGATTCTGGAGCGGTACATTGTGTTCATATGAGGATTTCCATGCGTATACCTCTCTGCACTCCGCAAATCGTTCCAAGCCTTGCTTTCCACTTCCAAATCAGTTACTTTCTCCTCCAACCTGCGGAACCAGCCGGAGTCCATTCCGTAACTTCCGGACATTTCGTTCAGTCTCTTTTGAAGCTGTGCCGATCGTATGCGTGCTAAATAATATTCACGTTTGTCACAGATTTCCTGATATTCTTCTCGTTGTTCTTGCAGCTGCTGTTCTAATTCCAATACAGTGGAATACGTTTCTTCATATAAACGTTTATATCGCTCGTATTTTTCTTCTTGCTGCAATTTTTCCTGCAATGCCAACCGTGCTGCATGCTCTTCCCCAGCCTTAACAGCCCATTCTGCTTGTTCTCCTCGCTTCTCGGCTAGCGCCAATGCTTGAATGTATTGAACTCTCAGTGATTCGGCATGCGTTTTGGTTTGATAAAGCAGCTGTTCATTTTGTCTCATTTGTTCTTTTTGCTTCATCATGTACATTTCAATAACTTTCAATGGATTTTCCGATTTCTCCAGCATTTCATGTATCGTCGCCGCTGTAATATCCCGGACACGCTTCATTACACTCATTTTTCGACCTCCTTTAGTTCGTCTTTCTTCTGACTTATGCTGCGCTTTTCGCTTTCAGCATGTTGATTCCGTATAAAATCATTCCAATCGCTATAATCCAACCAATCACTCCGGACAGTTTACTCATTAGAATCATGATCCCGACGATCATGAGTACCCATCCAATGAAACCCCGACCACGCTTCACTCCATAATAACCCAGTGCGATGAGTGCGATCGGAATGATCCAACCGAGAATGTTTCCCATTAACCACCCGAATTGACCGATGATGATCAAGACACCAAATGCGATTAACAGCAGTGCACCAAATGTATTTTTAGTAAATTTCATATTGTTGCTCACCGCCTTCCCTTACATTAATTATGAGATCCATTTCAACTTCGCATGATTGTAATTAAGACAATGCACGAAGCTGCTTTTACCGAAGTCTTGTGTGCTCTTGATTGAAATGGATTACCTTATGTCTTTATTCTAGGTTAGAGCGCTGCTCATCAAAACGGACTGACGGCGGTTTTTAAACCTAGACCTAGGTCTTGGACGATTTCATTCCGGAGTTCTGTCTTGAACTAAGACCCGTGATGACAAGATCAGATTTCAAACGACAATGACTGTACCTTTCAATATTCTGTCTAACCTTATCTGAGTAAGAACATACAAAAAAAGCCTTTGGTTCTCGACCTAAGGCTCTTGATACATCATTGTACGAATTTAGAAAAGGTAAATGTATTTAATTGAGGATCATGAGTGAATGATTAATCGCAATATACATAAAAAATAACCTCACTCGAAAGTGAAGTTATTTCATGTGATGCCGGTGAAGGGACTTGAACCCCCACTCTGTTGCCAGAAACGGATTTTGAGTCCGTCGCGTCTGCCATTCCGCCACACCGGCATATGTTTTAATGGCGTGCCCTGAGAGATTCGAACTCCCGACCTTTTGATTCGTAGTCAAACGCTCTATCCAGCTGAGCTAAGGGCACAACTATTTATTTTGTTAAATGGTGCCGAGGACCGGACTTGAACCGGTACGATAGTCACCTATCGCAGGATTTTAAGTCCTGTGCGTCTGCCAATTCCGCCACCCCGGCAAGGGCTGTTTCTTAAAGCAGCTGTGGAGGCGCCACCCAGACTCGAACTGGGGATAAGGCTTTTGCAGAGCCGTGCCTTACCACTTGGCTATGGCGCCACTTTAAGGAATATGGAGCGGACGACGAGATTCGAACTCGCGACCCTCGCCTTGGCAAGGCGATGCTCTACCACTGAGCCACGTCCGCATGTAATCATGGCAGGGGGTATAGGATTCGAACCTATGCATGACGGAGTCAAAGTCCGTTGCCTTACCGCTTGGCTAACCCCCTAGGTAATGGGGCGACCGATGGGAATCGAACCCACGAATGCCGGAGCCACAATCCGGTGCGTTAACCACTTCGCCACGGTCGCCATCGATGATAATGGCAGGGGCAGCAGGAGTTGAACCCACACTAACGGTTTTGGAGACCGCTGTTCTACCATTAAACTATGCCCCTATAAAATCAATGGTGGGGGATGATGGATTCGAACCACCGAACTCGTAGAGAACAGATTTACAGTCTGCCGCGTTTGGCCACTTCGCTAATCCCCCATATGAATGAACATGGTGCCGCCGAGAGGACTTGAACCCCCAACCTACTGATTACAAGTCAGTTGCTCTACCAATTGAGCTACAGCGGCTTACCTGATCATATTATGGTGGCTCGGGACGGAATCGAACCGCCGACACGAGGATTTTCAGTCCTCTGCTCTACCGACTGAGCTACCGAGCCTTGCTTATTAAATTGTAATGGCGGAGCTGACGGGATTCGAACCCGCGGTCTCCTGCGTGACAGGCAGGCATGTTAGGCCTCTACACCACAGCTCCATATTGCGGGGGCAGGATTTGAACCTACGACCTTCGGGTTATGAGCCCGACGAGCTACCGGACTGCTCCACCCCGCGTCAATATCTGATATGGTGGACGCTGACGGGATCGAACCGCCGACCCTCTGCTTGTAAGGCAGATGCTCTCCCAGCTGAGCTAAGCGTCCATATTAATTTGGTGACCCCTACGGGATTCGAACCCGTGTTACCGCCGTGAAAGGGCGGTGTCTTAACCGCTTGACCAAGGGGCCTTAAATATCTGGCGGAGAGAGAGGGATTCGAACCCTCGAGACGCTTTTGGCGCCTACACGATTTCCAATCGTGCTCCTTCGACCAAACTCGGACATCTCTCCAGATGGCTCCCCGAACAGGACTCGAACCTGTGACAACTCGGTTAACAGCCGAGTGCTCTACCAACTGAGCTATCAGGGAATATTACTTTGAAATTGGAACATTATCAGTCCCCTTTATCAGGGGCGCAAGAAGCAGTCTACCATCGTTAAAACATTTTGTCAACCATGTAATCATGGTTTTTTAATGGAATCTTTGTATGGGCCCCGTAAAAAAAATCGGAATACGCTACAACGCTTCACGTCACTTTTTTGGGTCATATTAAGGTGTATCTTTTGATTTCTCTGAACTATTGTCACATCAAATGTGTTTCGTATTTGTTGTGACGTTTAAGCAGAAATCAAATATCTTGTTGGGCCCCGAAAAAGTATCTGAATAAGCTACAGCGCTTCACGTCACTTTTTTGGGTCATATTAAGGTGTATCTTTTGATTTCTTTGAACTATTGTCACATCAAATGTGTTTCGTATTTGTTGTGACGTTAAGGTAGAAATCAAAAATATGGGATAAGCCCTCGACCGATTAGTATTCGTCAGCTCCATGCATTGCTGCACTTCCACCCCGA
>NZ_JBHSQV010000006.1:0-45666 GCF_042658665.1 Marinicrinis lubricantis | reverse complement strand
AAATGGACGGGGCGTATTCAAGGCTGGGGGCAAATCATCCTCCAACTATCCATTCATTTCGAGGAGCGCGTCACCCCTTATATCATTGATTAATAGAGTTTACACAAAATATTTGACAGTCCCAATTGATAATAACCAAATCGTCCCCTTCAGCAACAATAAATACTTAGAAAAGTTAAATGGGGTAAAAGAAGAAGAATTAATTGGCGAAATACAACAATTACAACTCCAATCCAAATAAACCAAACAGAATGAATATGATTATTATGCGCATATTATCAGTAGTGATCTTTATTATACTCATAAGCTGCAGCAATAAGACGTTCACCTTAGAATCTGATGTCCATCATTTAAAACTATTAAATTGGGATGGAACCGGTTCGATCAAAACAATTTCTAATCAAGCTGTAATTAAAGATCTAATTCAATGTTTAGAAAATTCAAAAAGTAAATCTACTGCTTCAATGGATTTCCCTAATCCTCATTGGCGTCTCTCCTTTTTGGACGAGAGTGGAAAGACGATTATAGAGTTAGGTTATTTTCAAGAGGAAGTCGAACTTGGTGTTAGTGGACACTACTGGGATCCAGAAAAAGATATCGTTTATGGATGCAATTATAATCTCATCTATCCGTTCTAGATTTGTATACAAAAGGAAGAAGAGCGCTGTGATAGCGGTTATATATACCTTCGGCCTGCCGCCTGAACGAGCGTTTAATTTCACAATAAAATAACCTAAGGTGAAAACGCTCTTTCAAAAGTCGGCACTTCGGTATAAACCATACTTCACCATACCCCTTTTCATAAAATAACCCCCATGCCGATGGCACGGGGGGTTTGTTTTTATTGCCTTATTTGTCGCCTTTAATCATCTGGCGAAGTACAGTTTGCAGAATGCCGCCATTGCGGTAGTAGTCGACATCGACCAAGCTGTCGAGACGGACGATCACGTTGAAATCGAACGTGCTGCCGTCCTCGCGAACAGCTTCTACCTTAAGCTGCTGGCCAGGCTGAACATCGTTGCTCAAACCGACGATGTTGAACGTTTCGCGTCCTGTCAGTCCAAGCGTCTTCCAGCTTGTTCCTTCAGGGAATTGCAAAGGCAGAACGCCCATACCGACAAGGTTGCTGCGGTGAATACGTTCAAAGCTCTCAGCGATAACCGCTTTAACACCGAGGAGATCCGTTCCTTTTGCTGCCCAGTCACGGGAGCTTCCGGTACCGTATTCTTTACCCGCAATGACTACAAGCGGTGTGCCGGCTTCTTGATATTTCATTGAAGCATCATAGATCGGCATGACTTCACCGGTTGGCAGGTATGTCGTAACGCCGCCTTCTGTACCAGGAGCCATTTGGTTCCGGATTCGGATGTTCGCGAACGTACCGCGCATCATCACCTCATGGTTACCGCGGCGGGAACCGTACGAGTTGAAGTCTTCCTTCTTCACGCCATTTCCAACCAAGTATTGTCCAGCCGGGCTGTCTACTTTAATGTTTCCTGCCGGTGAAATATGGTCTGTCGTGACGGAATCGCCCAGCAGTGCTAAGGTTTTAGCGCCGCGAATCTCCGTAATATCTTCAAGCTCTGTACCCAATCCTTCGAAGAAAGGAGGCTCTTGAATGTAAGTGGACTTCTCATCCCATTCATAGAGCTGACCTTCTGGAACCGGAATTTCATTCCAACGAGGGTTGGCACGGAATACATCTTTATATTTCGCTTCGAACAGTTCAGGACCCATTGCCTGTTCAACAGCGTTTTTAATCTCTTCATTCGTTGGCCAAATATCCTTCAAGTAGACTGGCTCACCTTGATCGTTGGTACCGATCGGATCGTTCGCCAAGTCGATATTGACCGTGCCCGCAAGCGCGTAAGCAACGACAAGCGGTGGAGAAGCGAGATAGTTCGCTTTGACCTGCGCGTGAACGCGACCTTCGAAGTTACGGTTACCACTAAGTACGGAAGCGACGGTCAAATCGTTGTCTGCGATCGCCTTGCTGACTTCGTCAGGAAGCGGACCGGAGTTACCGATACAAGTTGCGCAGCCGTAGCCGGCAACGTGGAAGCCGAGCGCTTCAAGAGAATCAAGCAGGCCGGATTTCATCAGGTATTCGGTAACGACCAGTGAACCAGGCGTTAAGCTGCTTTTCACGTAAGCAGGCTTCTTCAGGCCTTTCTCAACCGCCTTCTTCGCGACTAAGCCTGCACCAAGCATAACGCTTGGGTTGGAAGTGTTCGTACAGCTGGTGATGGCTGCGATAACGACCGAACCCGTACCCAGCTTCGTCGTTTCTCCGTTTGGATGCTTCACTTCAACTTGTTCTTCGATTTTTTGCTCAGATAGACCGTATCCGCCTTGTTCAATTGGCGTACGGATAATTTGATTGAAGGCTTCCTTCATGTTCGTCAATTCGATGCGGTCCTGCGGACGCTTCGGTCCGGACAAGGAAGGAACGACCGTGGACAGATCAAGCTCTATCGTATCGCTGAAGATCGGATCGGCAGTTTCGTCTGTGCGGTACATGCCTTGCTCTTTGTAATATTGTTCAACCAGCTTAATTTGCTCTTCGCTGCGATTCGTCATTCTCATGTAATTGAGCGTTTCATCATCGACTGGGAAGAAGCCGATCGTTGCGCCGTACTCAGGAGCCATGTTCGCTACCGTTGCACGGTCAGCCAGCGTAATGTTGCTGAGGCCGGAACCGTAAAACTCAACGAACTTGCCGACAACGCCTTTTTTACGGAGCATTTGCGTAACCGTCAGTGCAAGGTCTGTTGCGGTTGCGCCTTCGCTCAGGCTGCCGGTTAATTTGAAGCCGATGACCTCAGGTGTAACGAAGTAAAGCGGTTGGCCCAGCATGCCGGCTTCTGCCTCAATACCGCCGACACCCCAGCCGACAACACCAAGACCGTTAATCATCGTAGTGTGGGAGTCAGTTCCAACGAGGGAATCCGGATACACTTCGGTTTCACCGTCTACCACTTTCGTAGCGGCTACGGAAGCGAGATACTCCAGGTTAACTTGGTGCACGATCCCGGTTGCAGGAGGGACAGCGCGGAAATTATCGAACGCGGTTTGTGCCCAGCGAAGGAAACGGTAGCGCTCTTCGTTGCGTTCGAATTCTTTGTTCATGTTATATTCAAGCGCGTCTTTATTTCCGAATGCATCGACCATAACCGAGTGGTCAATAACCAAATCGACAGGTACGAGAGGATTGATCCGCTTTGGATCGCCTCCTGCTTTTTGCATGGTTGCGCGCATAGCAGCTAAGTCAACAACGACAGGAACCCCTGTGAAGTCTTGAAGCACGATACGGGCTGGAATAAAAGGAATTTCCTTATTCTTGCCTTCCCCGGAAGCCCAATTCATGATTTGTCCAACATGATCCTTGGTAATCGCTCTGCCGTCAAATTGGCGAACAGCCGCTTCGAGCAGCACCTTGATGGAGAAAGGCAGTTTGGAAATATCGCTGCTGCCAGCTTGATCTTGCAGCTTCTTCAAAGAGTAGTATTGGTATTCCTTGCCGCCTACCTGCAGGCTGGAGCGTACAGAAAAAGCATCTTTACTCAATGGGATACAGCCTCCTTATCATTTTTTGTTTCACTAGGTGAAACAGGATTTCAAAATTAATTGATCTACCCTTAGTATACATTTTCTGTCCTATTACGTAAAGATATTTTTACCACACCGTTCCACTCGGAAAGTTGAATTTGAATAAAGTAATCATATGCGGAAGTTTCCAGACTGAGGGTATAAACAACCTTAAAACTGATAAGTGAATGTTTACGATGCAGTTGACTATAAGACCTCGGGAGGACGCTTTTCAGGAGGGATTTTGGCTAGAAGTTAATCCACCTTTCGATTCGGGAATGGCCACCATGGAAAAAAACGCAAAAATTCATGAAAGGCTGAATTCTATCATATATTAATACATCGTTTCCTGCGGGAGGGATTTCATGCAGCAGCTGTGGAAAGCGGCCGTTTTGGATTACGTGAGACGGCGCAATCGGATGGAAACTCATTATGAATGGATAGAAGACGGCTTCATTCAGGACAGCCGCGATGATTTCAAAATCCAGCAAGGTTTAAAAAGAATCAAGGAATGGCATAAGGAAAGAGGCGTTCAGCCGATTCGCAGCGAATCGAGCATACGGATTCTTCATCATCGTGCGGTAGAAGATCGGTTGAATGTGACGGTGATGATCCAGAAGACGACACATTTTCGTCAAGGACAGCTCGAGTACGATGAATCGCGTATCGATATAGAGCGGCTGGAGCTGCGCCAACAAGGCAATCAGTGGAACATTCGAACGATAGTGAGGGATGTCCCGGAACGTTCTTCTTTCTTCTATGATCGCAACATAAAATGGAAGCAAAAGAAAGAGTCACAGCCTCTCATCAGGGTACCGGCACTACAAACGAATGGGCTTCATCGTCCTGGGAAAAGGCATTATGACCGCAATAAGGCGAAGGCGTATGCCGATATGTGGTGGGATCATCCGAATCCCAACTTCATGTCGTTTGATGTCGACTGCACGAATTTTGTTTCCCAGTGCCTCTATGCAGGCGGTGCTCCGATAAATTATACTGGTAAAAGGGAATCTGGGTGGTGGTACCGATGGCAAAACGGCAAAGACCAGTGGAGCTTCAGTTGGTCGGTCTCCAACAGCTTGAAAAGATATTTGTCTTCGAGTCAAAACGGCCTAAGGGCGGAACAATTGGATGATCCTCGGGGACTCGACATTGGCGATTGCATTATATACGATTGGGATGGAGACGGCAGGTATCAACACAGCACGATTGTGACATCCAAGGATGCAAGCGGGATGCCGCTCGTCAATGCGCATACGATCAATAGTAAGAATAGATATTGGGACTATCGCGATTCACCGGCGTGGACACCTCGAACGGTATATTGCTTCATGCATATTATCGATGATTTTTAACCTATCAAACCTATTCATGATGACGGAGGGACCTATGGACAGAAAAATACGTGTCGGACTTATATACGGAGGAAAGTCAGGCGAGCATGAGGTTTCTCTGCAAACGGCGCTGGCAGTGACGAAAGCATTTGATTTTACGAAATATGAAATTGTACCCTTTTATATTACTCCGCAGGGAGAATGGAACAAAGGAGAGCTTCTTCAGGGCCCGGCCCAAAATCAGCAGCAATTGGCGTTCGGCGGCTCAGAAGGAGGCAGTGATCATACAGCACTTATGCCGCTGCTGTATTCCATGACGCAAGTAAAGAAGTCAGGCGATGGAGATCGAGATCAGCTTGAGCCTGCGATCGATGTCATGTTCCCGCTGCTGCACGGTACATATGGCGAAGACGGAACGATCCAAGGCTTGTTTGAAATGGCGAACATTCCATATGTTGGTGCAGGTGTATTGGCGTCGGCGGTGGGCATGGATAAGATTATGATGAAGAAAGTGTTCGCACAAGAAAATCTGCCGCAGTGCATATATCGTTATTTTAATAAAGTACAGTGGGAGAAGGACCCGAACTTCTTCATTATGGAGGTCGAAATTTCGTTAGGCTATCCTTGCTTTATTAAGCCGGCCAATCTGGGCTCCAGCGTAGGCATCTCCAAAGCGAACAACCGGGAAGAGCTCATTCAAGGCATCGAAACGGCTCTTCAGTACGATCGCAAGGTCATTATTGAGGAGTACATTCATGCGCGGGAAGTCGAGGTAGCGGTTCTAGGGAATGATGAGCCGGAAGCATCCGTGCCTGGTGAAATTGTATCCTCGAGTGATTTTTATGACTATCAAGCAAAATATATCGACGGCAATTCAGCGATGATTATTCCGGCCGAGCTTGAGCAGGAACAGGCAGACGACCTTCGAAAGATGGCGATTCAAGCGTTCCGTGCAATCGATGGTTCTGGATTGTCCCGTGTCGATTTCTTCATTAGAAAGGAAGACGGCAAAGTATTTATCAATGAAATCAATACGATGCCTGGATTTACCCCGTTCAGCATGTATCCATTGCTGTGGAAGGAGACGGGATTGTCTTATCAAGAGCTGCTTGACCGTTTGATTCAGTTGGCAGTGGAACGATATAATGTAAAGCAGCAATTGAAATTCGGCATGTAGTTACTGCGGAGTATACGAGCCAGAAAACGTTTAAGAGAAATGCTCGCTCCGTGAAAGGTATCCATAATACTCTAGTGATCACAATAGAGAAGGGGGACACAAGACATGGGATTTCAAACCGAATTTAATTCAGCCTGCAAATTTAAGAATGAACAGGAGCTATACGACCTTCTTGAGTACGGCAAGACAGCGATGATCAAAAGTGGATTCAGGGTGTATCCCGCTGGACAAAAAGCGATTGCCTATACGCCGGACAACCAAGCGATCGCAATTGTGAAAATTACAGCATCCATCGCTGAAATTAATTTCCAAGGCGAAGAAGTCACGAAGGTAGAAATGGACTTGATCCGCCGGCTTACCGAAGAAGAAGCCAAAGTACAAACGGCGCTTGCGTACGAAATGTTTTTTGGAGAGCATGGCGAAAAATAAAACAAGCTTGAAATAAGAAGCCCCCTAGCGGATATGAACGGACATATCATCTGCGCTAAGGGGTTTTTATTTGGTTTTATACGAATCTAGGATGTCCCGAAGCATGTCAGTTGTTGGCGCACGGCCGCAAGCATAAAGGGCATGGAACTACGATATTTATCATAATTGAGAAATATTGAAACTTTATCCCAAATTCTGACGTATTATCTAATGAAAATGCATTCATGTTCCGCCGGCGGAAGAAAATGGAGAAGGGGGCCTGGGTGGGTGAGAAAATGTTGGCATTGTACTGGATCTGTTTTATATTTGGCATCCTATTTGTCTTAATCACGGTTCTTGCCGGCGATATTATCGGCGGCTTGTTGGATGGCATGTTTGAATTTCTATCCGCGGAAGGGATGGACTTCCTCCAGCCCATTACCATTGTCGGGGGTCTCACAGCTCTCGGCGGTGCGGGCATCATGCTCGAAAACTATACGTCGATCGGCCCCTTCTACACGTTCGTATGCGCCTTGTTTTTGGCAACGCTGATTTCCATCGCTTTGTATTTTTTCTATGTGAAACCGATGTCGGATGCTGAAAATTCCACCGCGATTTCGATGCAGGATCTAGTTGGTAAAATTGCCGAAGTGAATATCCCGATTCCCGCAGACGGATATGGAGAAATTACGATGAAATCAGGAATTGGTACGTATCACGAAATCGCAGCCAGCTTTGATGGAGTTGAAATTAGTGCAGGAAACAAGGTGTTAGTGATTGATGTGAAGGATAAGGTGGCGTACGTTTCCAAGTGGGAAGAGGTATGAAATGAAAAATAAACATATATGGGAGGATGCAAATGGATCAAGTGATGTTGATTCCCCTCATTGTCTTAGGGGTTATTGTATTGTTGGGTGTGGCGTTCTGGGCGAGGTATAAGACGGTCGGGCCGGATGAAGCGATGATCGTCACGGGCTCGCTGCTTGGCAGCAAAAATGTCATTACGGACGAGAACGGACGAAGCATAAAAATTATTCGCGGCGGCGGTTCCTTCATATTTCCTATTTTTCAAAAAGCGGAGTTCATTTCTCTACTCTCCCTTAAGCTGGATGTATCTACACCGGAAGTATATACGGAGCAAGGGGTTCCCGTGATGACGGATGGAGTAGCGATCATTAAGATCGGCGGTGTGGTCGAGGATATTGCGACCGCTGCAGAGCAGTTTATGGGTAAACCGAGAGAAGCGTTGGAATCCGAAGCGCAGGAAGTATTGGAAGGACATCTAAGAGCGATCCTTGGTTCCATGACCGTAGAAGAAATATACCGTAATCGCGATAAATTCGCTCAGGAGGTGCAGGGGGTAGCGGCCAAGGATTTGAAGAAGATGGGCCTGCAGATCGTATCTTTCACCATCAAAGATGTGCGCGATAAGCACGGTTATCTGGACGCTTTAGGTAAGCCTCGTATTGCAGCCGTGAAACGAGATGCCGAAATTGCTGAAGCTGATGCCATTCGGGATTCAAGAATTCAGAAGGCTCGCGCGGAGGAAGAAGGGATGAAGGCGGAGCTGCTGAGAGATACGAATATCGCGGAGGCGACGAAGGAGAAGGAGCTGAAGGTAGCGGCATTCAAAAGGGACCAGGATGCTGCCAAGGCCGAAGCCGATCAGGCTTATCATATTCAGGAGGCGCGTTCCAAGCAGCAGGTTGTGGAAGAGCAGATGAAGGTTGAGATCGTTCGTAAGGAACGTGAAATCGACATCGAGGAGAAGGAAATACAGCGCAGAGAGAAGCAGTATGATGCGGAAGTGAAGAAGAAGGCAGATGCGGATCGTTATGCTGTCGAGCAGGCCGCTGAAGCGGAAAAACTGAAGAGAATTAAGGAAGCTGATGCGCTGCAGTACAAAATCGAAGCGGAAGCCAAAGCAATGGCTGAGCAAAAAAGGCTGGAGGGTAATGCGATAGCCGAAGCGGAGAAAGCAAGAGGTAGCGCTGAAGCTGAGGTCATACGACTGCAAGGTTTAGCGGAGGCGGAAGCGAAAGAAAAGCTCGCAGAAGCGTTCCAGAAGTTTGGCGAGGCCGCTGTTCTCGACATCATTGTGAAGATGCTGCCTGAGCTGGCAGGTAAAATCGCCGAACCGTTAAAAGGCATCGACAAGCTGACCGTCGTAGATACGGGGAATGGTGAAGGGGCTGCCCGCGTCAGCAATTATGTAACACAGCTCATGGCGACAGCACCTGAAATGCTGAATGATGTTTCTGGGATTGACATTAAACAAATGATGAAGCAGTTAATTCATAAGAAGGGAACGTCTGAGCCAGCCGAGACGGTTAGCACAGCGATATTGCAAGATTCGATAGGAACGAATCAGCCAAATTCGAGAATGTAAGGAGGAGCAGGGATGGGGATTTTCAAAAGAATACGCGATATTTCCGCTGCGGCGATTCATGACTTGATTGATAAGGCTGAAGATCCAGTGAAGCTGCTGAACCAATATTTAAGAGATATGGAAGACGATATTGCAGATGCAGAAGTCGCTGTTGCGAAGCAGATTGCGGTAGAGAAGAAGTTTAGGCATCAATATGAAGAAGCCGAGGAAATGGCAGAGAAGCGGCAGTCTCAAGCTGTCAAAGCTCTCGAGAGCGGCAATGAGGAGCTGGCTCGCAAGGCTCTAAAGGATAAGAAGGAGCACCAGCAGAAGGCGGATGAATTTAAAGGACTGTACGAAAGCGCGAAAGAAAATGCCGATATGCTCCGGGGACAGCTGCGTGAGATGAAGCAGGAATTTGAAAAGATGAAAAGCCGCAAAACCGTGCTGATCGCAAGGGCGGAAACAGCCAAAGCACAGAAAAAAGTGAACGAAACGATGGTCGGTCTTGGCAAGGATACCTCAATAAAAGGCTTTGAACGAATGAACGAAAAGGTGATGCAGCTTGAGGCCGAGGCCGAAGCGGGGAAAGAACTCGGAAGCCGAAGCCGTTCCTTAGATGCCGAGCTTGCTGCTTTGGACGATGATGGGATAGAGGATGAGCTCGCCGCATTAAAAGCCAAGCTGAAACAGAGCAAGGACGATTCACCTGCCGAATAAAAAAAAGGAAACTTCAAGCTGATTCTGTACGTAAACATAATGAGATCACTTGAGTCAGTGAATGAATAAAGGTGAAAAAATAACTAAAGTTTTGACAGAAAAGATGGGCAATGGACTGCCCATTTTTTCTTCATGCTTTAATTTTTTTGCCCGCCGCGATTTATCATGATGACAAGATTGAAGAATCTGAATTAGGGCGGCGCCAAGTCGTGTTCTTCATAAGGGAGAGGAGGCTGCATGAGCTTGGATCCAAACTGGATTAGTAACTCTATTTCTGCAAATGTGCTTACCCATTTTCTGCTTGCCGTCATTTCATTGGTTGTCTGCTTGTTCCTGTTTGAATGTGTGACGAGGTACAGCAATTGGCAGCAAATCAAAAACGGAAATGTCGCAGTAGCCATGGCAACCGGAGGGAAAATATTTGGGATCGCCAACGTCTTCAGATTCTCTATCGAAGCGAATGATACGCTTTGGGAGAGCGCCATCTGGGGAGGAACCGGCTTTTTACTGCTGCTCATCTCTTATTTTATTTTTGAATTTCTAACCTTCCAGATGAATATCGATCGTGAGCTGGAGCGAGGCAATGCAGCTGTAGGACTGATCTCGCTCAGTATATCTGTCGGCCTGTCCTATGTCATTGGAGCCAGCATCGGATAAGAAAGCGCCCTGATCTAGGATGCAAAGCTTTCCCGCAGGGAACCCTAATCATGAATATAGCAGATGATAGGGAGGTCTCACGCTGTGATTGTTCGTTTCGGATATGTTGCTATGTCGGTCGTCGTTCCGAATTGCTCACCCTCTAAGACGATGACCGCGACCACTTTTCAAAAAATCACAGATCGGGAAGCCGCTATTCGAAAGCTGCAAAGAATCGCAGCCGAGAACCTGCAGAATACATTAAGGCTGCTTAAACATAATCAGGCCCATGATATTCATGTGTACCGCTTTTCTTCCAAGCTCATCCCGCTCATTAGTCATGAATGGCTGTCAGGCTGGGATCCGTTTCCGATCCTGGAGCCGTTCTTTCGTGAGATTGGCGATTATGTGAAGGCACATGGGATGAGGGTGAGCTTTCATCCGGACCATTTTACCGTACTCAGCACCCCGCGCCCGGAAATACTAAAAGCCTCTATTCGGGACCTGCACATCCATGTCAAAATGCTTGATACGATGGGACTTGGGGAAGAAGCAAAATGCAATATTCATATTGGCGGCGCATACGGAGACAAGCCCAAAAGCCTGGAGCGTTTTATTCGTCAGTTTTCTGAATTGGATGAGTCGATACGGCGCCGCATTACGCTCGAAAATGACGATAAAACCTTTAACGCATTGGAAACGCTGAAAGCCTGCGAAGCGCTGCAAGTCCCGATGGTATTGGACATTCATCATCAGTGGGTGAACAATGAAGGAGAACGAGCGATCGATTTATGGCCAAGGGTGCTGCAAACGTGGGCAGATAATCCACAGCTTCCTCCCAAAATACATGTATCCAGTCCAAAGAGCGAGTCCGACCCAAGAGGTCATGCAGACGATGTCGATGCCGGTTTTGTACGGGATTTTTTGATTTCGATTTCGAAGCATACAGATCGGCTTGATGTCATGATTGAGGCGAAGAGGAAAGACGGTGCCTTGTTTCAACTCATGGAGGATCTTCCTAAGCTCGATTCACGAATCAAAAAACGGGATCAGGCAACGATTGAACTGGAATAATTCATGTGTAAAAAAATGCAATCGGATGACCCAGTACGTCCTTTTTCGTGTACAATAAGAATGATGCTGCGTCTGCTGATCGTTGAATCTTTGCGTATAAGGCTGATCGGGTATACCTTTGTTTCAATCATTCCCGGCTGATTTACGCATTCGGTTCGAAACTTTAAGCTGTGCGGTTCGTAAATAGAAATAGAAAAGCTTGGAAGAGCAAAGGGATGATAATTATGGCGAGTCAAAAAGAGAATTCAAATCCCGCCGTTGTGACAGGAAAAAGCTTTACAGCAGTAGCTATTAATACAGCGGCAAAGGCCGGAGAATGGATTAAAAGTAAATTAGGCAGCTATGGACAGTTGTCATTGAAAACTTCCGCTCAGGATCTAGTGACGGAGGTTGATAAAGGATCTGAAAAGATGATCCGAAATCTCATTTCAACTCATTTCCCGCATCATACGTTTTTGGGCGAAGAGAGTGTAGGCCAGACGGAGGAAGAAAAGCAAGAAGCGATTGCCAGAGCAAGTGAGGCAGAGTATGTATGGGTCGTGGATCCAGTGGATGGTACGACGAATTTCGTTCATGGCTTCCCGTTTTTCTCCGTTTCGATTGCACTCGCTCATAAGGGTGAAATCATCGTCGGCGTGGTGTATGATCCTTCGAGAGATGAATTGTTTGTTGCGGAAAAGGGGAAAGGCGCCTATGTCCATGGCAACAAAATGAAAGTGAGCAGGGAGTCGGAATTAGCTCAATGCTTAATTGCGAGCGGCTTTCCTGTCGACCAGCAAAAGACACTTCCGCCGAACATGCGCGGATTGCAGGCACTTGCACCACAGGTGAGAAATATCCGGACGAGCGGATCGGCCGCTCTCCACATGGCGTACGTTGCTGCCGGACGGTTAAGCGGTTTTTATGAATTAGGCCTGAACGCCTGGGATACGGCTGCTGGGGCGATTCTTATTCAAGAGGCTGGCGGCAAAGTAACCGATACGCTTGGCAACCCTTATCGTCTTTCGACGCGTCACACATTAGCATCGAACGGAATAGTACATTCATCATTATTAGAAGTGATTAAACAAGCGGATGCTCAAGGATGAGCATCCTTTTTACTTTTAAGTATAGAAAATGATTTTTTGAAGCGTGGATGACTTGGACTGCAAGTAGACAAAATAGTAGCATCTGTTAGATGGAAAAAAGGAGTGTGGGGCATGAAAGAGGATCAAAAGCTGGAGGAGCAGCTTTCTCGGGCTTTGACGGAAGGTGAGATGGAACGGAATGACCCGAAAAGGGCAGCGATCCGTCAATTGCCTACGAAATATGAAACAAGAACACAAGCCGCATTCGACCCCATTGTAGAGGAGACGAAGCGTTTTCGAGGCATGGCGAAAGAAATCGATGATCGGTATGACCGCTATATGAAACGGGAAGCCTCGGATGAGGAGCATACACCCCAACCCTAGGAGAAAAAGAAAAGGATGGCGAACAAGTCGCCATCCCGCATACCATTAATCGATTTTCATGACACCGCCTGTGCTGGCGGATGTAACTAGCTTGGAATACCTAGCCAAGTATCCTGTTTTCACTTTAGGCTCGAAGCCTTTCCAATTGGCTTTGCGCTGTTCCATTTCTTCATCGCTGATCAGAACATTAATCTTGCGATTGTTCAAATCAAGTTCAATTTCGTCTCCATCTTCTACGAAGGCGATCGGTCCGCCTTCAGCCGCTTCAGGAGAAATATGTCCGATGCTGATGCCTCGGGAAGCACCGGAGAAACGGCCATCTGTAATCAGGCCGACCTTCGCACCCAGCCCCATTCCTACGATTTGAGAAGTAGGTGCAAGCATTTCTGGCATTCCCGGACCGCCTTTAGGACCTTCGTAACGGATGACGACAACATGTCCTTCTTTTACTTTGCCGTTTGCAATGCCGTGCAGCGCCTCTTCTTGAGAATCAAAGCAAATTGCCGGTCCCTTATGGTATCCGCCGACGGATGGATCTACAGCACCGACTTTAACGATAGCACCGTCGGGTGCCAAGTTTCCGAACAGAACAGCCAATCCGCCTCTTTCGCTGTGAGGATTGTCTATTGTATGAATAACATCCGTATTGACGATCGGATGATCCTTGACATTTTCGCGAAGTGTTTTGCCAGTAACAGTAATCTGTTCAGCGTGAATAGCTCCTTCTTTTTTAAGCAGCTCGTTCAGAACGGCGCTGACACCGCCCGCATTATGAACATCTTCGATATGCCAATCGGATGCGGGAGCAATTTTCGCAATATGAGGTACTCTCTGTGCGACTTCATTAATACGGGAAATCGGATAATCGATTCCGGCTTCATGTGCAAGAGCCAATGTATGAAGTACGGTATTGGTTGAACCGCCCATAGCCATATCGAGCGCAAAGGCGTTGTCGATCGCTTCTGGAGTGACGATATCTCTAGGCTTGAGATCCATTTCGATCAGCTTCATCAATTGACGAGCCGATTCTTTAACGAATTCTCTACGTTCCGGTGCGACGGCCAGAATAGTACCGTTGCCTGGAAGCGCAAGACCAAGTGCTTCTGCCAGACAGTTCATAGAATTAGCTGTAAACATACCGGAACAGGAGCCGCACGTAGGGCAGCCGTATTGTTCTAATTCCAATAGACCTTTATCGTCGATTTTCCCTGCCTGATAAGCACCTACCCCTTCGAATACAGAAGAAAGGGAGATGGAACGGCCGGTACTGTCCTTACCTGCTTTCATCGGACCGCCGCTGACGAATACGGTAGGAATATTCACCCTTAATGCACCCATCATCATTCCAGGTGTGATTTTATCGCAGTTGGGGATGCAGACCATGCCGTCAAACCAGTGAGCGGATACAACGGTCTCAAGAGAGTCGGCGATAATCTCACGGCTTGGAAGGGAATAGCGCATACCGATATGGCCCATCGCAATTCCGTCGTCTACGCCGATGGTATTGAATTCAAAAGGTACACCGCCAGCTTCGCGGATCGCTTCTTTGACTAATTTTCCGAATTCCTGCAAATGCACATGACCGGGTACAATATCAATATAGGAGTTGCACACCGCGATAAACGGTTTGTCGAAATCCTCTTCTTTGACTCCGGCTGCCCGAAGCAAGCTGCGGTGGGGAGCCCGGTCAAACCCCTTTTTAATCATGTCAGATCTCATTTTACCTGATGGCATGGGATTTACCTCCATTACTCTTGGATTAATACGAATACTCTTATTCTTATAGACTACCACATTTGTCCCCTGCGACGCCAGATTACCGCATAAAATCTTGCAAAAAGATAACAATCACGACTTCAATAAAATGTAAATTAATGAAAATACATCAATTTATTTCGTTATACTTCCAAATGATTAGGGGATAATAAGCTTAACCCATTGTAGCATATACGAAATAACGACGCGGATGGTAATTATGTGAACATGAATTAATGCGTTGAAAGGACATGTCATGACCAGTGAGCAATTAGAGCGAATATGTTGGGGAGTCGCATTGCCGGGCTTTGGCCAATTGTTGAACGGCAAGTATATTAAGGGACTGTTCTTTACTGTAGTCGAGGTCATTATTAATTTGCAATCGAATCTAAATGAGGTGATCTTGTACAGTTTTTTGGGTCAGATAGGCCATGCCATTCAGCTGGCGAATTATGATTGGCTGATGTTCTACCCATGCTTTTATATATTTTCTATTTGGGATGCATACAAAGATGCCGGTGGCGGAACAACGAAATATGCCGTGCTCCCTTGCGCCTTCGGTGCTTATTTTGGAACGGTTGGAGTCATGTATTCCCGCGTTTGGCTCGGGCCGGTATGGTTGGGATTAGGATTGTTTTTTGTAGGAATGTTTATAGGGAACCTGCTGAGAAAAAGAATGATACGGCAGAATTATCGTGAAACGAATCATTTGCAGTAATGATAACCCGGTAATGGTACCGGGTTTTTCTCATGAGCTGAATTGATTGTCAACCTATTATATTAATATCTGGTTGACAATCAATTCAGCAATCGCTATCATTTTTCTTGAACTAAAGTAAGGTTTTACCAGGACTAAAATAAAAGAGAACAAGACACAGATGAGAGCATGTTATTTTTAGGAGGACGTAATATGATAAGTATTCAGAGCAATTGGGACGAACTTGCGGTTCAGGTGCTGCAGGGAAAAGATGTTCAGAAGGAAGAGGCGCTGTCCATTTTGCAAGCGAAGGATGAGGAGCTGCTGGCGATCATGAACGCTGCGTATCGAATTCGAAGCGCTTATTTTGGGAATAGAGTGAAGCTGAATTATATCATCAATGCGAAAAGCGGCTGGTGTCCCGAGGACTGCGGATATTGCGCTCAGTCTATCGTTTCCGAGGCGCCTATTGATAAATACTCACTCATGGAAAAGGAAGAATTAATTGACGGTGCAAGAAGAGCGATGGAGCGTAAAGCAAGCACATATTGCATTGTAGCCAGTGGAAGAGGACCGAACCGGAGAGATTTGGCTCAAGTGATTGAAGCCGTTGAAGAAATTAAAGCGACGATGCCGATAAAAGTATGCGCTTGTTTAGGTGTTTTATCGCAGGATCAGGCGGAGTTATTGAAGGAAGCGGGAGTGGATCGCTATAATCATAACTTGAATACGAGTGAATCTCATTTTGGCAAAATTACAAGCACTCATACGTTTAATGATCGAGTGCAAACGGTAGAAAGAGCTAAGGCGTCAGGTATGTCTCCTTGTTCAGGATGTATTGTGGGCATGGGAGAAAGTGACGAGCAGCTTGTTGAGGCAGCATTTGCTTTAAAGGCGTTGGATGCAGATTCAATTCCAGTGAACTTTTTGCATTCGATTCCCGGAACCCCGCTTCAGGACCTGAAGGAATTAGATCCTCGGAAATGTTTGAAGGTATTAGCCATGATGAGGTTCATCCATCCTACGAAAGAAATTCGCATTTCTGGAGGAAGAGAGATAAACCTCAGGTCCATGCAGGCGATGGGACTGTATGCGGCGGATGCGATGTTTGTAGGAGATTATTTAACGACAGAGGGTCAGGCAGCTTTCGCCGATCATCAGATGATCGAAGATTTGGGCTTTGAAATTGAGGTGGCCTCTTCTTGAGCGGCAGCTGCCGATATCGGTATATTAATAAGTTAAAGGCTCCAGGAGAAATGGTTCCAGATGCAGATTTCTGCTTTTAATTTCCTCGTACAGCAGTTGAATAAATTCCTCCTCTAACTTCATTTCGATGGCATCGATATAGCTTTCGATGAGGTGCAGATCAGACAAGTCTTTCATTACAGTACAGCTCCCTTTCTTTTCTATAAGATGAATATCGAATATTCATGAAACAAACCTTCTCACTCTATTATCATACCGAATAAAGTAGATTACCGGAGTGCAATTATATTGCATCTTTCGCTAAACTTATTTGCATTTAGATGAAATAAATGAAAAAAAGATTGTATATTAGGACAGCAGCCTAATATACAATCTTTCATATAATTGGTAAAATTGAGAATAAAGGGTTAGTCCCAATAAGTACCTTGCCGTTCTTCTTTCTTTTTGTTCAGGTTCATCAGAATTTCTCTCTCTTCTGCCTTAAGGGAACCTTCTTTGAATTGAATAGACATGCTTTTTTTCATAGATTTTGCGGTGTCCAGCAGATTGGAGCTCCAAATAACAGATTGCATCGTTTTTCCACCTTTCACTGAAAAATTTTGGATTTGATGTAAATCCATAAAATATTATATCATAATTTGGGGGAAAAAATGGGTATTTTTCCTTTAAAGTCCAAATTTTTTTACACGGTCTTGTTTTTATTTTCGTTGGCTCTCGGATATTTCTTACTGCTGACATTTGCCTTTGTCCCGATGGGAATTGACGTGGACAAGACGAAGGAAGGTTGGGAAGTACGAAACGTTGAGTCTTCCAATCCAACGATCGAATCAGGGGTGCGAGAGGGAGATCTCATTTTAGAGATTGACGGGAAAAGGCCGGAAGAGATGAAAACAATGGAAAGTTGGAGATCTATTTCGACTTTTGAGGAAATCGTAGTCAATAGAGATGGCGAACCGCTGACTCTCCATGCAAGCAGACGTTATTTTTGGATCGACTTTCATTATGTGTACAGTCTGTTTTCCGTGCTCATGCTGATTTTTGCAGTCTACATTTATAATAAGGTCAATACTTCTTCGGCTCAGATTCTATCTTTTGTGTTTATCAATATGGCTGCCATCTTTATGAGTCTCGGTGCTTCGGCGCGTGGAAGCGGGTTGGGAAAGGCGATATTGTTTACAGGCTTGATGCTCTTTCCGATTCTATTCATTCATTTTTTGATTCGGATTTTTTCAGAGAAGGGCTATGATTTCCCCGGTGTGAAATATGTCAAATGGCTGTATATGATCGTTGCAGCGGTGGCTGTTCCGATTTTCATCTCGTTTATATGCGAGGGGAAATACACGTATCCTTTATACTTATTTTTTACCAAGGTTACGATCGTCATTACACTCATTCTATTTCTCATATCTCTTCTATTTTTAGGCTACGTGTCGTGGAAGCAGACCAAATATAATGAACTGCTGGGCGTGATTACGAAAACGCTGTGGTTCTCCATTTTCATTTCCTGTGCACCGATTGCCCTTTTTGCTTTTATTCCTAGAATTATTTGGGGCGAAGAAGCGGCAAATTCCTTTGTTATGGGATGGTTCACCCTGCTTTTCCCTTTGTCTCTCGTCTATTTGATCGCGAAAAATCAATTATACGATATCGGACTCATCACACGCAGGCTCTTACTGACGACAACGATTAGTATTTTTCCCAGCCTTGTCATTGTTTTGACGGTAACGGTTCTTTTCCCCGGAGATGATCCTTTGAATCGGGCAATCCTTTTATTTTTCATCTCCGTATGTATGATCACGTTCGTACTGTATTCACTAGAATATGTAACGACTCGATTTGAAGCGATTATGTTTCCTAGAAAGTATGTTCTTCAAAATTCCATAAAAAAAATAGCCCGTGATTTAAGCAAAATTAATAACTTCCGCGAATTGAAAGATATGGTCCTGCTTGACATTGTAAATACACTGGAGGTATTTGGCGGAGCTATCGTATTTCATGCAAAGGATACCTTTGAATGGATAGTGGAGGGCGATATTGATGAGGACGAGGCTAAATCCTTGATCTTGAAGGGAACGACAACGAGCAGCAACTACACTTGTCTGGAAATCAATCGCAATGAGCAATATACCTCCTATTTGATTTTTACGAAAAAAAGATCTCATGCAGTTCTGGGCAAAGAAGAAAGAGAATGGTTGAATATGCTGATCTCCTATTTGGCTGTCAGTCTGGAGAACCTTCACTTGATCCGAAAACTGACGATTCGGCTGCAGCAGCTGGCGGCTCAAGCCCCTGATGAACGAAGCGCGAGTGAACTGAATTGGTTTCGCAAGCTGATGTTTGAGCTTCAGGAGGAGGAGAGAGTACGTATTGCAACGGATCTCCATGATACAACGATGCAGGATTTATTTTTTCTGAAGCAAAAGCTATCCGCATTATTAAGCAGGGTGACCTTGACGCTGGAGGACGCCAAGCTGGCGGATAATTTATTGGAATATATCGATATTATCAACACCAATTTGCGCCAAAGCTGCTTTGAGCTTCACCCTCATCTGCTGGAGGAAATCGGACTTGCGGAGACGATTCGAAAAGTGGTGGATCGGGAGCGAATCGTATCCGCGTTCGAGATCGGTTATGAATATTACGGTAAGCCGTGGATCGAGCTGCATGGGATCGAGACGAAGCGGCATCTTTTTCGCGCGGTACAGGAATTGATTAATAATGCGAAAAAGCATTCCTATGCCAAGCAGGTTCGCATTTATTTATCCGCAACAGAAGAAGGGCTGCAGCTGGAATATGTGGATGATGGCGTAGGCTTTCTTGCAGGTGAAAATCGCTCCAATCGCGATATCGGAGATTCTGGCATGGGACTCGAGCAGCTGCGCAGCCGTATTTTGTATTTAAAAGGTCAGATGGAGATTGAGACGAGTCCGGGACAAGGCGTCCAATGTGTCATTACAGTTCCATTACAGAAAGGATTATCTGCATGAACCAGGAAATCAAGCTGTTGGTCGTAGACGACCACCCGTTGATGGCGCAGGCAACGAGCGCGACCTTAGACCGCATCGATCGAGTCAAGGTGATAGGCATCGCAGAGAATGGGACGAAATGTTTGGAAATGGTAGAACAATATAAACCGGATATCATATTTTTGGATTATTATTTACCGGATCAATACGGCAGCAGGTTAGCGGAGAAGATTAAGAAAAAGTATCCTGACATCCATATTGTTATTTTTACAGGCGTTGAAGTTGCGGAAATTTACAATCAATTGGTCAGCATTGGAGTCTCAGGTGTGCTGTCCAAAGATGCTAGCGAAGAAACGATCCGCATTGGTGTACAGTCGATCTTGAATGGGCATACGCTTGTGCCGTTGATGCTGTATCATAAAATGCGTTTGACCGAGCAGCAGGGAGAAGCGGAGTTTGTATTGTCCGAGGACGAAATAATCATTATGAACCGTCTGATCGAAGGCTTTACACATGAACAAATTGCGGAAGAAATTCATGTCAGCAAACGCTCCGTAGACAATTATTTGCGCAGAATTTATGCCAAGCTGGATGTGAAGACCAAACCGCAAGCCATTCAAAAGTTCGTGCAAAGCCCATATTACAAGGAAAGGTAGATCAAGTTGCAGGTACGTATATTGGAATCGATGCAGCAAACGATTGAGCGATCAGCTGAATCCGAGGAATACCGTGATTTACTGAGGCTGTTCTTAAGCTCGAAAGATTGGCACCACTCGAAATGGTCGGAATGTGTGATCGAAACCTACCGTTTGTTTGGTGGAGCAGACGATATGATTATCGACGCGGCGGCTGCGCTAGAACTGCTGATGCTGGCTCAGGATATTCTGGATGATTTGCAGGACGAAGATCATGAGGAAGCGCCATGGATGACGTGCCCCAAAGGACTTGCGCTTAATGCGATGATGTCGCTTGTATTCGGCGCGATGAACGAAATTGGGAGATTGGATCGCGAGCATGGGAAAAATGGAGCTGTCATCCGGAAATTGAACAAGTATGTCCTCCAAGCGCTGGATGGACAGTTCCGAGATCTGCAAGGTGACATTCAAACCGAACAGCAATATGTCGAAATCGCTTACAGCAAATCCGCGGTACTGCTTCGTTTGGCATGCTACATGGGTTATGTGTGGACCCAGGTCAGTGAAAAGCAGATGAAGATGATGGATGAGTTGGCTGAAAATTTGGGCATGACGGCTCAAATTTATAATGACTTAAATGATCTGCAGCGCTGGGAGGAAAAGAGCGATATGCGGATGAAGAAGAAAACATTGCCGATCCTGATGATGCTTTCCGATGAGGAAAATCGGCTGACTCGAAGTTATTTTGACGGTACCTTATCTTGGGATGAGCTTGCGGCCAGCAAAGCGAGGTGGGACGATGAGAAGGAAGCCTCCGGCGCGGTGGAAGCCTGCCAGGTCATCGTACGGATGTATCGTAATCGGGCAAGACGTCTATTGGACGAGCTGGACGTGGATGCGGAGCGGAAGCAGCGATTTTGGGAGCGGATCGTGAAGCCGTAAAATACGGGAAATAGGAAGAGCCGTCCGGTGAGGACGGCTCTCTCAGTGCTTAATGATCTCCATGGTTGCCTTTGGCTGGATTTGTGATGACAAAGCCTTCCTCCGGAACATAGAAATATTGGATCCATATGCCATCAAGCCATTCCTTCTCACGCTGATCCAGTATAATATCAATATCTTTGTCCGTATGAACCACTTCATCATGTTCTCCCGGCACATCCAGCTCCAGCGCGTAATGAGCATGGTCTCCGTGCTGATGCGTCTTGACGACACGGATCATTTTGCCTTGCGATTCTTCTTCGTTCAATATTTCCTTGAGCTTCTTTGCAGCGTTACGATTGATTTTACATTTCATACCGTCTTGTCTCCTCGCGGGTGTTCTAGGATATCTATTTTTTCCAAAAACTTGGAATCTATAAGCATGTCTTAATTATCGAGCTTAGGACAGTCTTTTGTCAAACATTTCACACGTGCAGTGTAATTTATCGCCTTGATGCAAAACGTTCAACGGCTTGAACGAAGGCAGATTCCAAGCTCGTCGAAACGGCGATATTCCGATCCCGATCTTTCCATTCGACGAAGCCTTCCCCCGCCTGTTTCCCAATCACGATTCTAACTGGGATGCCGATCAGATCTGAATCCTTGAACTTGACACCTGGACGTTCCTCGCGATCGTCAAGCAGCGTCTCAATGCCGGCATCACACAGCTGTCTATATAATGTTTCGGCAGCATTCATTTGTTGGGAGTCTTGCATAGAGACAGGGATGAGATGAACTTGAAATGGAGCCAAAGAGCTTGGCCACACGATGCCCTCCGCATCATGATGCTGCTCAATAACGGCAGATAATATACGCGATACTCCAATACCGTAGCAGCCCATGATAACGGGCTGCCATTTGCCGTCCGGGCCGAGGCATGAAGCGTTCAGCGATGAACTGTATTTCGTGCCCAGCTTGAATACGTGACCGAGTTCAATCCCTCGCGATAGCTGCAGATTGCCGGAGCAGTGAGGACAGCTTGGCGAATCGTCCGTTTGGTTCTCGCGGCTTGGCTGCATGACTTCAAGATTTGATGCAAAGCCGCACTGGCTGCAAATCGCAACCGTGTCTTCGCCAATCGCTGCGGGTGCGATAAACTCGTGCGTTTCTCCTTCTCCTCCAATAGCTCCTGCATCGGCTTCTACAGCTAGAACGTGCAAACCGCAGCGTTCAAATATACGGAGATAAGCTTCATAAACCTCTAGGTATGTACGATCTAATTGTGCCCAACTGCCTTCAAAGGAATATGCGTCCTTCATCATAAATTCCCTGCCCCTCAACAGGCCAAAGCGGGGTCTTTGCTCATCCCGAAATTTGGTCTGGATTTGGAACAGCTTTAGGGGAAGGTCGCGATAGGAAGCGATGTTTTCACCGATGAGAGAAGTAATGACTTCCTCATGGGTCGGACCGAGAGCGAATTCCCTGGCATGGCGGTCATGGAAACGAATAAGCTCCGGGCCGTACACCTCGTAACGTCCCGATGTTTTCCAGAGCTCCGCGGGCTGCATCGCTGGCATGAGCAGCTCGGAGAAGCCGATTTGCTCCATCTCGTCCTGTATGATAGAGGAAACTTTCTTCAATACCCGTAGTCCGAGCGGCAAATACGTGTATATGCCCGCTGCTAATGGCCGGACCAAGCCGGCACGCAGCAGGAGCTGGTGACTGACCGCTTCCGCGTCGGACGGTGCTTTGCGCAGTGTAGGAAATAGATAATGGTGTTGACGCATACGTACAATTCCTCCTTAGACTAAGTAAGTTTGGATAAAAAAAGACGCACTCGTCAGGGACGAATGCGTCGTGGTACCACCCTAATTTAAGCACCGTGATTTGATGCTTCTCTGATGGATAACGGGTTTTTCCCGGTGACGACGGAGAACAATAGCCGTCACAGCTCACAAGGCGGGAAACGAACAAACGTGCCGGGAAACCTTGCAGCCCTTGGGTTTCCTCTCTGCCGCGGCCGGATTTGAACATCAATTCCTTGGTCATCGCTATTTGGTCATGACATAAATTTCTATATAATGTATAACGCAGGAAGGTGCCCGTCAAGAGCTCGATGTGAAAAAGTACATCGAATGGGGATGTATGTTGAAATGAACGAGAGATTATTCTGAAAAATTTAATCAGAAATTGATTGTATTTTTCATAATGTAGAAATATAATTTCATTAACACATCATGTTTTGCGGAAATATCCATTGGATGAGAAGGAGAGGAGAATATGACACAGACTGCAGGCAAATTAACATATTCCGAGATTGCAGGACAATCGGAAGCACTATCTGCTGCATGGCGGGAGCTGGAAAACCAGCAGGATTGGATCAGGCGCTACATCGGGAACGAGGAATTTGATGAAGTGGTGTTTATCGGCTCGGGTTCTTCTTATTATCAGGCATTAACGATGGCTTCATCGTATCGGAAATGGATGGGTAGAAGGGCAAGCGCACACCCATCCTCGGAAATATTTTTGTTTCGAGAGCAAGCGGTTGGAAGCGGTGGGAACATGCTGCTGGTCGGCGTATCAAGGTCTGGTGAATCCACGGAAGTGATTTTAGCCATGGAAGCGGTTCAGAATGACCCTTCATGGACGTTGTGCGGGATTACCTGCTGTGAGGACAGCCGGATGGCGAAGCTGGCGCCATGTCTCGTATCTCCGCTTGGCAGGGAAGAAAGCACCGTGATGACGAAATCATTCAGCAGTATGACGTTTATGATGCAGGGTGCGATCGCCTATGCGTCAGCTCAAGGTTCAGGCAGAGCGCAAGCCGGAGTGATGGAGGGACTGCAGCAGTGCATGCAGCGCAGCGGGGATGTTGTAAACGGGGCTGATGCGTTTGCCAAGCAAATTGTCAATCACATGACCTTTTCGAAATATATGTATTTAGGCATGGGGGCCTATCAAGGACTCAGCCTGGAAGCCAGCTTGAAAATCAAAGAAATGTCCTGCGTGTGGACGGAAAGCTTCGGGACATTGGAATTCAGGCACGGTCCAAAATCGATTGTCGAACCCGGAACCTTTGTATGTTTACTGTTATCTCAACAAGCTCGGTCATACGAATTAAAAGTGGCGGAAGAAATGAAGGGATACGGGGCTTATACGGTCATCATTTGTGCGGAGCCGGGAGAAGATACGGCGTTTGCCGATCAAGTATTTGATTTGCGAAGTCCCGATGTAGAAGATGAGGCGAGGGCGGTTCTCTACTTGCCCGTCCTGCAGTATTTGGGATATTATACGGCGCTCAGCAAAAAGCTGAATCCAGATTATCCACGTCATTTAACACAGGTCGTAAAAATATAGCAGCAGGGAGCGATGCAGCATGACAGAAAGGAATGTATCCAAAGGGGAACGGAGACAGGCAATATACCAATATTTGAAGGAGCATGGGAGCATCTCGCTGCAGCAATTAACAGAACAATTTCAATGCTCGGAGGCTACGGCCAGACGTGACCTCGAAGCGTTGGAGGAGAACGGCGGCATTATACGAACCTTAGGCGGGGGTGCCAAATATGTGGCGAAGGCAGCGATGTATGAGGTTCCATTTCGCGAGAAGGAGCAGCTGCTGCTAGAGGAAAAGGAAGCGATCGCAGACGTGGCAGTGTCATTCGTCAAGGAGGGCGATGTCATAGGATTAACGGGAGGGACCACGACCTACCTGATCGCCAAGGCACTGAAAAGAAAAAAGCATGTTACCATAGTGACCAATGCGGTGAATATCGCGATGGAGCTGGCGGATATGGACGATCTACAGGTGGTGTTGACCGGGGGAATGCTGCGCAACAAAAACTACGAGCTGAGCGGTCCGCTTGCCGAACGTACGCTGGAGGTTTTAAACATCCATACGTTATTTATGGGCGTTGACGGCGTATCGGCAGAACAGGGGATCAGCACACATTCCGAGTTCGATGCAAGTATCGCCAAGCTCATGATGTCCAGGTCGGAGCGAACGATTGCTGTCTTCGATCATTCAAAGTGGCTCCGCAGCTCGCTTTTTCATATTGCACCGCTCAGCGCATTGCACGGCTGCATCTCCAATGCCGTACCTCCGGCGGATACGCTGTCTATGCTGCAGCAGATTGGACTTCAGGTTCACATTGCAGAGAAACAGGGGGCAAGCTTCAAATAAGGAGGCGCATTTCTGATGAAAGTCTACGCAGGAGTGGATATCGGCGGGACGAATATGGTTTGCGGGCTCGTGAGTGAACTCGGACAAGTGCTGGCCAAGGTCAAAGTGCCGACGAATGCGGGGGAAGGATCAGCGGCGGTGTTGGATCGCATCGTAGACATGGTTCGTGAATTGGAGGCATCTTACAGCGGCTGGGATGCCGGCAGCCCGCGCATTGCCGGATTGGGCATCGGTGTTCCAGGTCTAGTTGATCCCGGCACCGGATATTCGCAGTACTCCAGCAATTTGGGATGGCTGGATCTAGCTGTGAGGGACGTCATGGAGAAGAAGCTTCACCTTCCAGTTGTTATAGATAATGATGTACGCATGTATGTGTACGGAGAGGCGCTGTATGGTGCAGGCATTGGAAGCCGTCATGTGCTCGGCGTAACGATAGGAACCGGCATTGCGGCGGCATATGTTCAGGATGGTCAGCTGTATTACGGTGCACAGCATATGGCTGGTGAAATCGGGCATTTTCGAATGGACGGTGTGAATGAATTATGCGCCTGCGGCCGAATAGGATGTTTGGAGACAATCAGCTCGGCCGGAGGGATGGTGAGGCAGGCGAGGAAAGCACTGCAGCAGGGCGAACCAAGCCTGCTCTTCGAACGCTTTAATGGCAGCAGGCTGCAGGAGTTGACCGCAGCTGATCTTTCGAATGCATATGACAGGGGAGATACGCTATCCATTCGAGTGATGGAAGAGGCGGGAGCAGCCCTTGGCCGAGCGCTCGCATATGGTGTCATGATGATGAATCCGGACCGGATCATCATCGGCGGCGGGGGCGCTTTGGCAGGAGAGCGGCTGCTCGCGCCGCTTCGAAAAGAACTCTTGGCTAGTGTTCTGCCGCAATATGCCGAGCAATTGGAAATCGTCGTGGCGAAGTGGAACGACGATGCGGGAATCATTGGCGCTGCGATGCGAATGAAAGCTTACGAAACGAGTCCATCTGATTATAGGAGAACGGGGGAAAGGCGATGACATTGGTCTCATCTACACCGATGCTTAGGGCAGCGAGCAGGAACGGATATGCGGTGGCTGCCTTTAATGTGCATACATTGGAAATGCTGCAAGCCGTTGTCGAAGCGGCTGAAGAAGCGGAAGCGCCGCTCATTATTCAAACGACTGTAGGGACGGTAAAGCATTTAGGGGCTGATTATATCTGTGCTTCTGTCCATGCGGCCTCCAAGCATACGAAAATTCCGATGGCGCTGCATTTGGATCATTGCTCCGATTTTGCGATGATCATGAATTGTATACGAGCAGGCTATACTTCAGTTATGATAGATGCATCCGCTTACCCTTTCGAGGATAATGTGAGGATAACCCGTAAAGTTGTGGAAGTGGCCAATGCCTGCGGCATCAACGTTGAGGCGGAGCTGGGAAAGGTCGGCGGTGTAGAGGATGATATCATCGTCGATGAACGAGATGCGCTGCTGGCCGATCCGGAGGAATGCGCCGTCTTCGTGGAGCGTACGGGTGTGCACAGCTTAGCTCCGGCCATCGGGACGGCACACGGCATCTATAAAGGGGAACCGAATATCGATTTTGATCGGATTCGCGCGATTCGGGAGAAAACGGCGGTCCCATTGGTGCTACACGGCGGTTCCGGCATTCCGGCCGCCCAGGTGAAGCGGTCGGTTGCATTGGGGATGGCCAAGATGAACGTGGCGACGGAGCTGCGTATCGCATTTTCCGATGCGATCAAGGACGTGTTTACGGCAAAGCCGGAGGAGAATGATCCGCGTAAATATATGGTTCCGGCCAAACAGGCGGTGAAGTCGATCGCTTTGGCGAAAATGGAGCTGTGCGGTTGTATAGGAAAAGCGAGGGATATCGGATGAAGCGCAAAACGATAGTGACGGTAACACTGAATGCAGCGGTAGACAGAACGTATTATGTGCCTAAACATGTGAAGGGTACGGTCATGCGGGTACAGAACATGAAAGCGATCGCCGGCGGCAAGGGAAACAATGTCGCAAGGGTGCTCCGCAGGCTGGGGCACGAGCAGGTGATCGCCACCGGATTTTCGGCTGGATGGAATGGACAATTTTTGGAAGCGGATTTGAATGCGGACGGAATTGAAGTCGATTACGTGCAGGTACCGGGGGAATCGAGGCTTTGCTTGAACATTATGGATGAGCAGGATGGCAGCTCCACAGAACTGCTGGAGCCGGGTCCGGAAATTTCCGTATCGGCACTGGAAAGACTACAAGACAAAATCAGAGGCTATGCGGAGACGGCGGGGGTGATTGTGTTATCCGGCAGTATTCCACCGGGGTTGCCGCAGATCGTATACCGCGACCTGATCCAGATCGCCGGAGCTCATGGGGCGAAAGTGCTGCTGGATACGAGCGGTGAAGGGCTGCGGAACGGCTTGGACGCTGCGCCAACCTTCGTCAAACCGAATGAGGATGAGGTCAAGCTGTTTCAGACGGGCACGAATGGGGAGGAAATCCCGCTAGAGGATATTGTCGGGACGTGGCTTCGCCAGGGCGTCCGGCATGTCGCCGTCACACTGGGAGGACAAGGCGCGCTGATCGGCTGGAACAGCAGGCTGTATCGCCTAGAGATTCCTCCGCTTCAGACGATGAATACGGTGGGCTGCGGCGATGCATTCACTGGAGGCTTTGCCTTCGGCATCACTCGCAGTTGGTCGGCGGAGGAATGCTTCAAATATGCGGCGGCGGCAGGCAGCGCGAACAGCCTAACGCCGTATGCGGGCGACGTTCGCATGCATGATGTAGAGCGGCTGCTGCCGCAAATTCGGCTGACAAAAATTGGCTGAGCCATAGACAATAGAAAGGCCGTCCCAACATGACTTGGGACGGCCTTTCTATTGCTAGCTTCTGCGCGCTATTTCCTTCAGCGATGCTTCCGCAGCATGGATAGTGCGCTCCACGTCCTGCACGGTGTGCTCTGTCGTCAGGAACCAAGCCTCGAACTTGGACGGCGCGAGATTGATGCCCTGATTCAGCATCAGGCGAAAAAACTGCGCGAACTGTTCTCCGTCCGTATCCTTCGCTTCTTCATAATTCGTGACTGGATGATCGCAGAAATGCGTCGACAGCGCGCCGCAAATTCGGTTCACAGTCATCGGAATGCCGGCCAGCTTCGAGGCCGCTTCGATACCGGCTTCGAGCATAGCCCCGAGCCGATCGAGATGCTCATACGTGCCAGGCTGCTTAAGCACCTCAAGGCAGGCGATGCCCGCCGAAATCGATGCAGGGTTGCCCGCCATTGTACCGGCTTGATACGCCGGCCCGAGCGGGGCGACCTGCTCCATTATGTGCTTGCGGCCACCGTATGCGCCAATCGGCAGGCCGCCGCCGATAATTTTGCCCATCGCCGTCAAATCCGGCTCGATGGCTTCTGCACTAGGAAAAGCGCCATACGTCTGAGCGCCGCCATAGTGGAAGCGAAATGCGCTGATCACTTCGTCATAAATGACAAGGGCGCCGTACTGTCGCGTCAGCTGACATAGTTGCTCCAAATATCCTTCGCGGGGCATGACCATGCCGAAATTGCCGACAATCGGTTCAATCATTACCGCTGCCGTCTCTTCGCCCCAGCGCTCCAGTGCCTGCTTCAATGCATTGATGTCATTAAAAGGCACCGTGATGACTTCCTGGGCAATTGTATTTGGAATACCCGCGCTGTCTGGAATGCCTAAAGTGGAAGGACCGGACCCTGCGGCGACCAGCACCAAATCTGAATGGCCGTGATAGCATCCTGCGAACTTAATGATTTTAGTCCGTCCGGTGTAAGCTCTGGCCACACGAATCGTCGTCATCACTGCTTCTGTTCCGGAATTGACGAAACGAACCTTGTCCATCGATGGAATGGCCTGCTTCAGCATTTTTGCCAGCGTGATTTCTAGTTCAGTCGGCGTACCGTACAGTGTGCCATTTTCCGCAGCGGTTTGAATCGCCTTCGTAATATGAGGGTGGGCATGACCCGTAATGATCGGGCCGTACGCCGCCAAATAGTCGATGTACTGGTTGCCGTCTACGTCCCAGAAATAAGCGCCCTTCGCTTTGTTCATAAATACCGGTGCGCCTCCGCCCACCGCTTTGAACGAACGAGAGGGGCTGTTGACCCCGCCGACGATATGTTCCAGGGCTTGCTTGTAAAGCTGTTCCGATTGTTCTCGCTTCATAAGATCTACTCCTTTGGCTTGTATATTTTGACGCAGTAGGCAGTGATTTTAACGTAAAGGACTCGGGCATATGATCGAATAGAAAGATCACATGTCCGAGTCCGCCAAAATAATCGTTTAGGGTGATCGGTGCTATGGCTGAGCGCTGCCGCTCTCATTCGTGGTTTCCGGTGAATCCGTTCCATCTGTGCCTGTCGTGCCATCTGTTCCTTCGGTTGTTTCCGCCTCCGGCTCCTTCGTAAACGTCTCCTGAACGTATTGCTGTACTTGCTCTGGATCCGAGCCGAGTACGCTGGCGCCTCCGACATTAGTTTCCTGCAGCAGTTCAAACGGAGGGATCTGCACACTGCCGACCTCACTCGTGTCTACTTGGAAGGCCAAGGTTCCCATGCGCAGCATTTTGTTCATCGAAATATTCGTTTCAATATATGGCGCAATATCCTCTAAGATCGATGGCAGCTTGATCAGATTCGAGGTGGACTGCACTTTGGCGACAACGGCTTTGAGGAAAGCGCGCTGGCGTTCCGTACGGGAATAGTCGCTCATCGCATCGTAACGGAAACGTACATACTGCAGCGCTTCTTTTCCATCTAAGTGCTGGAAGCCCTCTTTCAGATCAATCGTATATTCCGGCCCATCCGCCCGGCTGCTGTAATACATGTCCTTTTCAACGTAGTAATCAATACCGCCGATCGCATCGACGAGTGCCTGGAATCCAACGAAATCGACGAAGACGTAATATTGAATTGGAATGCCGAGATAATCGCTGACCGTCTTCATGGCGAGATCCGGACCGCCGATCGACAAGGCGGAATTGATTCGATCCATGCCATGATCTGGAATGTCGACCCAGGAGTCGCGAAGAATGGAGAACAGGTGAGCTTTCTTCGTGACGGGATCGACGGAAGCGACCAGCATCGTATCCGAACGAGGGGCTGTTCCTTCATTCACCCCGCGGGAGTCTCCGCCCAGCAGCAGGATGTTCAGTCTTTCGTCCCCTTCCCATGCAGGGGGTTCATATGGTCTGGGCTCGTCTTCCTTATAATAATCTTTGAACCGAGACTCTTCAGGATCCTTGCTGATTTCTTGACCAAATTTATAAATGCCGTAAGCATAATAAGAGGCCGTGCCCACAATTAAAAGCAGGACGATGAGGGCGACCCATTTCCATTTAATTCTTCTCATTGTTTCCCCGATCCTTTCCTTTATAGCCAAGCAACGTATGTTTCTTAATCCTATGAGATGAAGCCATGATTTAACACCGATAGAGGCGCCTTTAAGTCTTTTCGAATAGTAAGGCTTGATGTATCATGATGTTTAGTTTAAACGAATTTTAAGCTCACTTCAAATATTGTGACAAATGCTGTCGTTATGCGGATTTAGAGAGGTAGAGGGGAGAAACATCATGCAGGCGATTGAAGTAGAAGGACTCCGAAAGGAGTTTAAAGTGCAAAAAAACCGGGAAGGCCTGAAGGGCGCAATCCGGGATTTGTTCAAAAGGGAATACCACCAAGTCGTTGCAGTAGACGATATCAGCTTTTCGATCCCGCAGGGTGAGATTTGCGGCTATATTGGCGAGAACGGAGCGGGTAAATCGACGACGATTAAAATGCTCACAGGCATTTTGGTGCCGACGTCAGGAAAGCTGCTCGTGAATGGTTACGTTCCCTATAAGGAGAGGGAAGAGTTTGTTCGCCGGATCGGCGTCGTATTCGGACAGCGGAGCCAGCTCTGGTGGGATTTGGGCGTGATCGAATCATTCCAGCTGCTGCGCAAAGTATACCGCGTGCCGCAAAATGATTTTCAAAGCCGATTAAACGAGCTGGTGGATCGGCTGCAGCTGTCTGAGCTTCTTCATCGTCCGGTGCGAAAGCTGAGCCTGGGACAGCGCATGCGGTGTGAGCTTGCCGCATCACTTATTCATAATCCGTCCATTGTCTTTCTCGATGAACCGACGATTGGCTTGGACATTGTCGTGAAGACAGAAATTCGCGAGTTTCTCAAGGATATGAATCAGCGGTATGGAACGACGATCTTGCTGACCACGCACGATCTTCAGGATATTGAGGCGCTGTGCTCGCGTGTCATTATGCTGGATGCGGGCAAAGTGATCTATGACGGAAGTCTCGATCATTTGAAGGAAACGTGGGGCAAAGGCAAGGAAATTGTGCTCCAGTTTGGCACGCCGCAGCAAATACAGCGATTGTCCAAGCTGACGGAAGGCATGGGGGTTCAGTGGGAGATGGAGCATCCGTTCCAAGGAACGATCCGCATTCCGTCCGGTACAGTAAGTGTGTCGCAGGTGCTTGGCCGTCTCGTGCATGAAGTCGAGATCAGCGACATGAAGATCGTCGAGACGGGTACCGATGAGATCGTGCGTGAAATATACAAGACCGGATCAGCGGAAGTGGATGGTGTGAAGGTCCATGCTTAGCGCTTATGTGGAAATCATTCGCATTCGTTTTTTGATGATGCTCGCTTACCGGGTCAATTACTACAGTGGAATTATTATTTATGCAATCAACATTGGAGCTTACTATTTCTTATGGAAAGCCATCTATGGAGATGCCTCTTCGCTGGCGGGCTTTACGGTCGATCAGATGACCACTTACGTCGCGGTCGGCTGGATGGCCAGAGCTTTTTATTTCAACAATTTGGATCGCGAGATCGCTAGGGAAATTAAGGACGGCAGTGTCGCCGTGCATATGATTCGCCCTTATCAGTATTTGCTTGTGAAGATGATGCAGGGATTAGGGGAAGGACTGTTCCGCCTGCTGCTGTTCTCCATTCCGGGTATGGTGATCATCGTGCTGCTGTTTCCCGTGACCCTTCCGACAGATGTGTTCACTTGGTCCGTCTTTCTACTGATGCTGGTATTCAGCTTCCTGGTCAATTCGCAAATTAACGTTCTGATTGGATTGTTCGCCTTTTTCGTGGAAAATAATGAAGGACTCATTCGGATGAAGCGGGTTGCCGTGGATCTGTTTTCGGGACTGATTATTCCATTAAGCTTTTTCCCTGGTTGGGCCGAGTCGGTATTGGGCCTGCTTCCGTTTCAGGCGGTGACGTATTTGCCATCCTCCGTATTTACCGGCAGGGTGAGCGGCGGGGATATATGGCATGCCGTAGGCATTCAGGTTCTGTGGTTCGTGCTGCTGATCGCTCCGATCTATTTCGTCTGGATCAAAGCCCGCAAGCGGCTTTTCGTGCAGGGAGGGTGATGATCTTGTTTTATGCTTCGATATTTTGGAATTATTTGAAGACGTATATGAAAACGCGCATGACGTACCGATCCGATTTCTGGATCGAGGTGCTGTCCGATCTGCTGTTCCAAGGAATGAACCTGCTGTTCATATTGGTCGTCTTTGGACATACCGACTTGCTGGGCGGCTGGACAAGAGATGAAATTATATTTATTTACGGTTATTTCATGATCCCTTACGGTATCTTTTCCTGCTTCTTCAATTTATGGGATTTTACTGAGCGTTATATTGTCAAAGGGGAAATGGACCGAGTGCTGACAAGGCCGGCGCACAATCTTGTGCAGCTGCTGCTGGAAAACATGGATCCTCCCGCGCTGCTGGGCGCAGTAACCGGCGGCATTATTATGGGGTATGCCTGGCTGGAATTGGGGGTCGCCTTCCATTGGTATGATCTGCTTGTCCTGCTCTTGTTCGTGCTGGGCTCTGTCATGATATATGCTGGAATTTATATGGTGCTGACGGCCGTCTCGTTCTTCTCGGATGCGCCAACAGGGATTTTGCCCCTCATGTACAATATTCAGCAGTACGGCCGCTATCCGGTGAACATCTACAACAAAGTGCTTCGGTTTGTATTAACTTGGCTGGTGCCGTTCGCGTTCGTCGGTGTCTATCCATCGGCATTTTTCTTGGAAAAAGGCGCGAGCGCCGCGTTTACGTTCTTAACTCCGGTCGTAGGCATCGTATTCTTGACGATCGGCATTTTGTTCTGGAACTATGGCGTAAAACGCTACCGCGGAGCGGGATCCTAAATTTGAAAACGTGTTTCATGAAGGTCGTCGTGACAGAATGTCGGACGGCCCTTTTTGTATGGAGGTAAGCTTCGTGCAGTTCCTCCTTATGCCTGTAACCATTTGGAATAGGCCAAGCGTTTCGCTATAATGAGGGTAACCGATACAGATAAAGGAGTGGTGGATATGACACAAATCGAAGTCGGGCACGTTGTACCTGATTTTACGCTGCCAGCATCTACGGGAGGAACGATCTCTCTCAGCGATTATAAAGGGAAAAAGGTCATCATTTACTTTTATCCGAAAGATATGACTCCCGGCTGCACTACAGAGTCTTGCGATTTTCGTGATTACAACGGCGAATTTGCGAACTTGAACACGGTCGTTCTCGGCATCAGTGCAGATGATCTAAAATCGCACGGCAAATTTGCAGAAAAGTACAGCCTGCCGTTCCCGCTGCTGTCAGATGAACAGCATGAAGTGAGCGAATTATTCGGCGTATGGAAGCTGAAGAAGAACTTCGGCAAAGAATATATGGGCATCGAGCGTTCCACCTTTTTGATCGACGAGGAAGGCAAGCTGGTTCGTGAGTGGCGCAGCGTCAAAGTCGAAAACCACGTGCAGGAAGTACTGGATGCGGTCAAAGCGCTGTAAGAGGATGAGAAGCTGTTCCGAAAAGCATGACTGCTGACGGAGCGGCTTTTTTATCAGCAGTAATATATGACTATACAGTAACCAGCAGGAGGAATTCGCATGCTAGACCGTACCGTAAGGCGAATGGAGCTCTCAGAATTTGATCATTTTTATGCATGTATCGAAAATGACTTCCCAGTAGGAGAATATGCGCCCCACCAAGTGATGAAGGGACAAGTCAGCCGAGGTCTGCAGGAAGGATGGGTATACCAAGAAGGGGAACAGGCGCTGGGCTATGCGTTCTGTGCTGCGGGACATCCGAATGACTGTGTACTGCTCAGCTTTTTTGCCATTCATAAGCCATATCGTAAACACGGGATCGGGTCCGAATTTCTTGCTGCGCTGAATCGAAAATATGACCATAAACGAACGATGCTGGTCGAGGTGGAAAAGCCGGAGCTTTCCGAGACAGAGAACGAGAGAATTGTACGAAACAACCGAATCGCTTTTTACGGTAAAGCGGGGTACAGGCAAATTCCAGCTATCGAGTATGTCATTTGGGACGTCCCCATGCATCTCATGGCAGCTCCTTTGGCAGCTGAGTGGCCTTGGATTGTCCAGCATGTTGGGCAAATCATTTATGACATCAATGAGATGCTCATGGGTCAGCGGTATATGCATCATATGAAGTTTGTGCGGCTGAAGGGGCAAGACGCCACCCGATCACAGCAAAATCGGACAGAAAGTAATAATGATTGAAACCAATTGTGGGAATATTTCCTCATCAGTCCCACGAATTTTAGTGGCACAGATTTAGTAAGGGATTGGGGTTGGGCTTCTGTTAATAGTCTTATGACATATTGTAGGGTCGGTATTGATATGAGTGCCGCGATAGGCACAACGTATGACTCAAGCAAGTGGACTAAGAATTTTAAATGTATGGTAATCAGCATTGTATTAAAATCTGGCTTAACCATAGTCTAGTAGTCCATCCGCGCTTGCCTTTAAGGTATGCCGCGAAATATCTCGTATCGAACTTCATTCTATTCTTTCCTGTCATACTTGTCCCCTGCGCTCCATATAATCTATCAGAATCCAATTCGTAGATTAGATGGAGGAATTCACAATGTTCAAAAAAGCCGCCGTTCTTTTATTCGCACTTCTACTCGCCTTGTTTATGTTTCCTTTTTCAATTGTACATGCTGAGCGCGCACAAACAAGTCAAAGCAGTACCTCTATTTACGATCTACTCATGCGGGGGGAGAAAGCAGCCATCGCCTCCGATTACCAACATCCTGAACAACCGACCGTTTATTTGACCTTTGATGACGGGCCTAGCAAGCTGACTCCCAACGTATTGGATATATTGAAGCAAGAACAAGTGCCGGCGACATTCTTCGTACTCGGGAAGCTGGCAGAGCAATCCCCCGATGTCATTCAGCGCATTGCAGACGAGGGCCACGCGCTCGGCAATCATACGTATGATCATGAATACTCCGATTTGTATGCGGATTTTGCAAGCTTCTGGGAGCAAGTACAGCGGACGGAGCGCATCCTTAAGGACATTACAGGAGAAGCTACGACGCTGATGCGGGCTCCCGGAGGGACATACACAAACTTCGATGCCTTCTATTTCTATTATTTAACGGAAGCGGGTTATCACATATATGATTGGAATGTAGACAGCGGCGACAGTCGAAGCAAGCATGTGACGGCGACACAAATGATTCAAGAGGTTCAGCAAAGTCCGCTGAAACATGAAGTTCATGTACTGATGCATGATGGAGCGGGGCATAAAGAAACAGTCAAGGCGCTCCCAACCATTATCCAGTGGTATAAGCAGCAGGGGTATCAGTTCAAAGCCCTCACGCCAGATGTGGAGCCGGCCCAATTTCGCATCGGCCCTGTCAAATGGGACAGGACGATGTCTAAGGTGAAGCATAGTCAGTATGTTGCCATGGTGGACCAATATATAGCTGCGAATGCATTGACTGAAAGTGCCACAGGCGGCTCTCTGAATGATCCGGTCGGGTCGGATGAAGCCGTTCAGCAAGATCAGCAGGAAGAATCTCCATTATTCAAATCTATAATTTGGGAGCGGTTGTTGGAACGGGTCCAGCCGTTAAGGGAGCTGACTGCTCGTCCTCTTCAGGAGACGATCTATGTAAGAGAGTGGGCGGAGAAGCTAGGAGGCAGGGTGCATTGGGATCAGAAACGGCGGAAGGCATATACCGATTTCATCGGCGGACGGATCGAGTGGAGCCTTGAAAGTCACAGTGTGAAGATGGTGACGGCAAGCCATACGTGGACCACGATGCTGCCGCATATGAAAGTGAAAGACGGAAGATTGACCGTGACCGGATCTGATCTTTTCACCATGTGGAGAGCATCCAGCCCATATTCTACTTCTCTCTCTTCTTTGTTTTCCTCTTTTCTCAAATAGATTATTTTTCCGAGGTCTAAAATCGCCTTCCGGCGGCAAAACTAGTATCTATGAACCTCTAATAAAGGAGGATGCTAGCATGCTGCTGGAAAAATCATTTCCTTTGGCGGAAGAGCCGCAGGCCCTATTGAATAGAGTGATAGATAATGTAAAAAAGGTGTATTTAGGACATGATGACGTCATCGAAAAGCTGATGATTGCGCTTTTAAGCGGGGGGCATGTGCTGCTGGAGGACGTGCCTGGAGTAGGGAAAACGGTACTCGTCCGCGCTTTGGCTTCATCCATTGACGGGCTATTTAAAAGAGTGCAATGCACGCCGGATGTGATGCCGTCGGATTTAACGGGCATTCGGTTGTTTAACCAGCGAAAAGCCGAGTTCGAATACCGCCCGGGTCCATTAATGTGCAACGTGCTGCTTGCCGATGAATTGAATCGATCTTCTCCAAGAACACAATCCGCACTGCTGGAAGCGATGGAGGAGGGGCAGATTACGGTCGATGGAGAAGTGATTCGCCTTCCTAAACCGTTCTTTGTGCTCGCCACGCAAAATCCATACGTCTTCGAGGGAACCTATTCTCTCCCTGAAGCGCAGCTGGATCGATTTATGTTCAAGCTGCAGCTCGGTTATCCGGAAGCGAAAAATGAAGAGCGGCTTTTAGAACAGACACAGGGTGCGATTCATCCGGTTAATCGGCTGAAGCCGGTACTGCTGACGGAGGAATTGAATGCGCTCATTCAGGAATCAAGCAAGGTTCACATCGATCCAAGCCTTCGCACTTATATCGTTCAATTGGCAGAAGCGACTCGGCGCCATGAGGACATATCGCTGGGAGTCAGCCCGCGGGCTTCCATCATGCTGATGAAGGCATCTCAAGCGTGTGCGTTCATTCGCGGAAGAGGCTTTGTGCTGCCGGATGATATTAAGGAATTAGCACCTTATGTGTTCGCCCATCGAGTACTGCTTCGCCATTATAGAGGACTGGAAGCGGGAGACGCTTTTGAAATTATGAAACAAATCACCCGTCTTATTGCAGCGCCCGGTCTCAAATATGTGAGGTGAGGAATCGCTCATGAGATGGTTCGTACTGTGTCTGATATGGGGCTGCTCTTTATTTTTTGCAGCTTATTCCGGCGGGGCTGCGGGATGGTTTTTAGTGATCAGTCTTGGATTACTGAACGGCTTTGCCTGTTGGGCGAAGGCAGCGGGAATACGAGTTGAATCGTGGGAAAGGAAAGTCAGCAGAAACGAATTGGAAGCAGGGTATTCTGTAACCGTTAAGACGACGCTGCAACTTCGTTCCCGTTTTCCTTTTACATGGGTTCAAGTAGAAGAGAAATGGCAATGCCCGCTTGATGATGGGGAATGGTCCATCAAGAAGCTTGGCTTTGTTGGCGGCAGAACGGAATTAACCTATGAATACAGTCTGCCTGATTTGCCCAGAGGGTTGTACTGTTCGGAAGCGATTCAGCTTTATTATGGAGATGGATTGGGCATTACCCAATCGAAGAAAAAGCTGGAGAACAGCTGCGTGATCACTGTATATCCGAAACCGATGGACAGGCTGTCTCCATTCTGCAAGCTGGAATCTGACAGAGGGGCACCTTCTGCTGTTCGTGCATACACGAGTTTTCATTCGGAGCCGGATGGACTCAGAGACTATAGAATCGGTGACAGTATGAAGCATATTCATTGGAAGCAGTCCGCAAAATACGGAATGCTGAAAACCCGTGAGCATACAAAATGGTTTGAGGAACACAGCTGCTTATGGATACATGGCGAATTGCTTCGGGGAGAACAACAAAACCGGAATCCGATATGGGAAACCATCGTTTATATGGCCGCTGGGCTTTCTCATAAGGATGAACCGGATATGCATAAGCTGTCCACTGTCGTTTCCATCCAAGATGAATCTGGAGATATCCGGTTCACCTTGGCCGAGAGCAGAAGCCGTTTGCGGCGGCTGCTTGCCGCATTTCCCTTCGTCGATTTGGACGAATGGCCCGATCCTCCCGAAATCATTCGAAACCAAAGCTGGACCGTGCTTACGTCCAAGCTCTGGGGGGATTGGATACAGCCTCTTATGCGGACAAGAAAAAGCCTCAAGCTAATCTATGTCGCAGAGGAACTGCTTCCGGAAGACCGGGAACGGTTAGATGAGATGATGTCATGGGGGATTGAAGCCGTATGGGTGAAGCCTTCCTCTACGCTGCGTTATGTAGAAAAGGAGGGATTTGATGTTGGAGCTTAAAGTCCCTTCCGTCACGGAACGAAGCGAAATTGGGAGTCCATTTAGGCTTATACCGTTTCTATTAAAGCTGGGCATATGCGCCTGTCTGCTCGGCAGTGTCTTCGTATGGCTCAGAACAATGCAGACCGATCATACATCGGATGTATATATGCTGAAGCCGTTTTTGTTTGCTGCATCGTCGTTTTTACTCATCCGTTTTTTTGCATTTCATTGGGGCCTGAGGGTGCTTCTTTATGCGGGAGTCAGCCTAAGCCTCATCGTGTTTTACTTCTATGGGACCGTTCTGGAATTAGCGTCGTGGGTGAGCTATGTTCAGGATTGGGAACGGGATGCAGCTCGATTGGCATCCAGTGAAATTCAGCATGTCAGCGGTGCGAATCGAACACTGCTGTTTTATGCCGGGACTGCTTGGGTTGTAGAGGCGCTTTATTATCTATTTATTGAAAAGCACTCAGCCGGCTGGTTTTCCGCCTTTAACTTCGCCTATATCGCTGCCTTCCAATTGACGACCGGCGCCGATTTGCTGTTCGAGATGTTTTTGGCTCTTGTGATCGGTGCTGCTCTGTTAGCCTTTACCCGTTGGAGGAGGCTGCTGGAGGAAGATTCCATTGCCTCTTCAGGAAATAAGGCTGCTTCGGCACGTTGGTTTACGGCTACAGTCATCATCATTGCTTTATGCGCGGGAATCAGCTATATGAGTACGATGGATTTATCGCGGGAGACAAAGCCTGTTTCCTGGGAAGAAGCTTTTTCGGAGTGGCCGATGAAATGGAGCTTGCCGGGTGAATCCCGGCGTGAAACCTATGCCATGACAGGTTATAGTGACCGCGACACGGAGCTTGGCGGTAATTTGAAACCGGATCATACCGTCATGTTTAGTGCAGGAACGCCGAAGCTGACCTATTGGCGCGGAACATCGAAAAGCGAGTACACCGGCAAAGGCTGGAAGTCCGCACCCGAGGAGAAGAGTTACGAGTTTTTTACAGAGACATTTTCTGCACAGGCAGAGAAGCTAGCAGGAACATCCTACGTTCAAACGATTAAGCTGCAGGAGGGTGCTCCATTCCCAACGTTATTTGCGGGGGATCTGGTCACGGCTTTCGAAGAAGTCGTTCTAGACAGCGAAGAAATCATAGATCGCGATGTCGTGCAGTGGAATACGATGAGCGGCAGCTACAGGCTCCCTTACGGTCATGCCTCTTCGTATACAACTTCAAATTTGAACCTTGAGTTGCCGGAGCAGCTGATCAGCGCCTTAATAGCAGAGACGGAATATTTGCTTCCCGAACAGGACGGATTATCTCCGGAGGAAAGAAAGGCGTTTACCCAATTGCCTGAGCGCCTTCCTTCGCGAGTTAAGGCAAAAGCACTGGAATGGACGGAAGGAGCAGACGAGTTGCAGGAACAGATTGCGCAGCTCGTTCGGAATTTGAGAAGCGCTTATCCGTATCGGATGGATGGTCAGATGCCGATGAAGGACGAGGCTGACTTTGTCGATCATTTTCTTTTTGACCAAAAGTACGGGTACTGCGATCATTTCTCTACATCGCTCGTTGTCATGCTCAGAACCTTAGATATACCGGCCCGCTGGGTCAAAGGCTTCTCACCAGGGCAAATCACAGCCGCGCCATCAGAGGAGCAGTCGTACTATACCGTAGAGGTGCGCAATTCCGACGCGCATTCGTGGGCCGAAGTCTATGTAGATGAGATCGGCTGGGTAGCCGTTGATCCAACCCCTTCATCGGATGCGGGCGATGCAGTGGATCATACGGCTGCAGAGGCAGCCGTTGCTTCCGCCAAGGATGAAGTGGATCGAGACGAAAGCGAAGGTGATGGCTTGTGGGCTAAGATATGGCGGAATTCGCTTTTTCCGGTGAAGGAATGGTTTATCCATGTTGCTCAAATGATTGCGGACCCCATTCGGGATGGATGGCATCGTACTGCAGATTGGCTGCAACATGCATGGAGCGGAGGTGCATGGTCACGTTGGATCGTCGGTACGCTGGTCTTAGCTACCGCTTCAGCAGCATCGGCGGCGGGATTCATCTGGATCAGACGAAAGGGATGGATTCATCATACATCTCAAACATCGAAGGGATCGTTATATCAGCAGGAAATGTACTGGAAGAAGCTGATTCGTAAATATGGGAAAATGAAGCCGGCAGAGACTCCGCGTGAGTATATTGAACGATTGAAGAAGCGGTATCCGGAGCGGGAGCAAGATTTAAACGTTTGCCTTCAGCATTATGAAAGCACCCGGTTTGGCATGGACAGCAGTCAAATGAATTTCGAACAGGTGCGTCTATTGTATTTGCGGCTGTGTGAAGGGAAGGTGTAAAGTCTGCATATCTTGACTGTCACTTTGACGGTTATATATAATGGGTTCAATTGACCGGACACGCTGTACAAGCGTGTCTCCATTATGTTTAGGAGGCCCTGCCGCGATGAAGAACAAGCCAAATGAAATCGTGGTTGTATTGGATTTCGGAGGACAATACAACCAATTAATCGCCCGTAGAATCCGTGATTTAGGAGTTTACAGCGAACTGCTGCCTTATAATACATCAGCCGAGAAATTGAAGGAGCTCAATCCGAAAGGGATTGTTTTTTCGGGCGGTCCCGCCAGCGTATATGGTGAAAATTCACCGATCGTGGATGCAGCCGTTTATGATCTTGGCGTACCGATTCTTGGTATTTGCTACGGCATGCAGATGATGTCACATCAATTGAACGGAAAAGTTGAACGCGCCGGCAAAAGGGAATACGGTAAAGCCATGGTTGATTTTAACGAAAGCTGCTGCTTGATTAAAGGACTGGAGCGTTCTCAGCAGGTATGGATGAGCCACAGCGACCTCGTGATCGAACCGCCGGCTGGCTTTGTCGTCGATGCAAGCACAGAGCATGCTCCGATTGCGGCGATGAGTCATCCAGAACGGAAGCTGTTCGCGGTGCAATTCCATCCGGAAGTGAGACATACCGTGTATGGAAACGATATGATCCGCAACTTCTTGTTTGAGGTATGCGGTTGTGAAGGCCAGTGGTCCATGGAAAGCTTTATCGAGGACACGATTCGAGATATTCGCGAGCAGGTGGGCGATCGCAAAGTATTGTGCGCGCTCAGCGGAGGCGTGGATTCTTCTGTCGTAGCAATATTGATTCATAAGGCCATTGGTGATCAGCTAACCTGTATGTTCATTGATCATGGTCTGCTTCGCAAGGGGGAAGCGGAGGGCGTTATGGACACCTTTGCCGGCAAATTCGATATGAACGTTATCAAGATCGATGCACGGGAACGTTTTATGTCCAAGCTCGCCGGAGTCAGCGATCCAGAGCAAAAGCGCAAAATTATCGGCAATGAGTTTATCTACTTGTTCGAAGAGGAATCAGCGAAGATTGGGGACTTTGATTTCTTGGCTCAAGGAACTCTGTACACCGATATTGTGGAGAGCGGAACGGCCACAGCTCAGACGATTAAATCGCACCATAACGTAGGCGGTCTGCCGGAGGACATGAAGTTCCAGCTGATCGAACCACTCAAGGCACTGTTTAAAGATGAAGTGCGCAAAGTGGGCGAAGAATGCGGATTGCCGGCGGAAATTGTGCATCGTCAGCCTTTCCCAGGACCAGGCCTAGCGATTCGAGTATTAGGTGAGGTTACGGAGGAGAAACTTGCGATCGTTCGTGAATCCGACGCGATTTTACGAGAAGAAATTGCGAAAGCTGGACTCGATCGGGAGATATGGCAGTATTTCACAGCTCTGCCGAATATGAAGAGCGTAGGGGTTATGGGTGATGCCAGGACGTATTCTTATACTGTCGGCATTCGTGCGGTTACTTCCATCGACGGAATGACAGCAGACTGGGCTCGTATACCTTGGGATGTTCTCGAGAAAATTTCGGTTCGCATCGTAAATGAAGTGGAGCATGTCAATCGCATTGTGTACGATGTGACTTCGAAGCCGCCGGCAACGATCGAGTGGGAATAGTCTATAAGTAACAAGCGCATAATGATGTCAAACGAATATGTTGGCATCATGGTGCGCTTTTTTTTGTGATTTTCGAGCTCTATTCCGAACGACGAATGAAAAGTTTTTGTTAAATGTTCGGATTTTGCGTTGACAAAATTCGATAATGCTTCTAGAATAGAGACGAACAATCACAAATGAAGCTTTCGTATAATCTCGGGAATTGGCTTGAGAGTCTCTACGAGGTCACCGGAATGACCTTGCTACGAAAGTACGAACAATTGCGGTATTGGTCTGTTTGACCTATTTTCGCGGCTGAACGTACAAGAGACTGCCATGGCCCTGAGAGAGCACGTGCGGTCTTTTTTGTGTTTGTATAACGAACTCTGACGATTATTTAGGGGAGGATTGGCTGTATGGCTAATTTACAGCAACAGCAGAATGAAACAGGCTTGGCCAAATATTTTGAATTTGGAAAGCACGGAACGTCTTACAGAAAAGAAATTATCGCTGGTATTACCACATTCCTCGCGATGGCATACATATTAGCTGTCAACCCCGGAATGCTTAGTGCGGCGGGAATGGAGCTGGAGGCGGTATTTACAGCTACGGCCATCGCTGCGGTGATCGGTACGTTGGTAATGGGAGTTTTAGCTAAATATCCAATTGCACTTGCGCCAGGTATGGGCTTGAATGCATTTTTCACGTTCTCTGTTGTGATCGGTTTTGGCATTCCGTTTGATCAAGCGTTATCCGGTGTATTGGTTTCCGGGATTATTTTCTTGATTCTGGCGTTAACCGGAATTCGCGAGGCAATTATTAACGCGATTCCATCCGGTTTGAAGCATGCGGCTGCCGCCGGTATCGGCTTGTTCATTGCATTAATCGGGTTGAAAAATGCCGGCATTGTTGCGGCGAATCCAGATACACTGGTAGGATTGGGAACCTTCACTGAAGGGACGACCCTTTTGGGCATTTTCGGTATTATCGTGACGGCTTTATTAATGGTTCGCAAACTAAACGGCGCGATCTTCTATGGTATTTTGGTTACTGCGATTGTCGGTATGATTTTTGGGCTTGTGGAAACACCTTCTGGCTTCATTCAAGCACCTCCAAATCCGGATTACTTAGGAGATGCAATCGGTCCGATCTTTGATTTTGATTCTGGTTTTTGGACCGGCCAAATGTGGATTGTTATCTTTACGTTCCTGTTCGTCGATTTCTTTGATACAGCAGGTACATTAGTAGGTGTTGCGACGCAAGCTGGCTTCATTAAAGACGACAAACTGCCTCGTGCAGGCCGGGCGCTAGCTTCTGATTCGGTTGCGACGATTGCAGGTGCATTAGTAGGTACTTCTACGACGACTTCTTATGTAGAATCAACAGCGGGTGTAGCCGCGGGCGGTAGAACAGGCTTTACAGCAGTCGTTACAGCCATTTGCTTTGCACTGTCTCTGTTCTTATTCCCTGTCGTTGAAGTGATTGCCAACGTAGGTGCGGTAACGGCACCGGCTCTTGTTATGGTAGGGGTATTGATGGCTTCCAATCTGGCTAAGATTGAGTGGGAAAAGCTGGAGGAAGCAGTTCCTGCCTTCTTGACCGCTGTTATGATGCCGTTGACGTACAGTATTGCTACTGGTATTGCCTTAGGATTTATCGTATATCCTCTAACGAAGATCGTTAAGGGAGAAGGCCATAAGGTACATTGGATTATGTACTTCCTGTTCTTCGTCTTCCTTGCTTATTTCATCTTTGTAAGAGAATAGGTTTCGGTTGCATTCCGTTGATCTAAACTGTCTAATTGCAGCGTGCTGCATTAGGCAGTTTTTTATTGTTTTTAAACATACATTAGTAACAATGATAAAATGTGTGGCAATTGAATGTTTATATAGTCTAGGAAGAACCAATGGGGGGTGGATATAATGACTAATGCTGTTTATTCGCTTATGTTTAATATGTGGTCAGCAGATAAGTCGCGGTTTAAGTATGAACGAGTATATTTAACGAATGTAGGGATAGGGGATATCGTTTGGAAGGAATGGAGCAAATAAGGGATTGGGGTATGCGGTATATATCAATGAGCAGGTGAAAAAATGCGGCTTTGCACACCTTCAATAAAATGGAAAGGGAAATGTTTAATTTCGCTGTTGATTTTTTATTTGTTATTTGATATATTCTTACTTGCCGCTTCGAAAGGCCAAGCCTTTCTAGAAGCTGTGCAGCAACATTGAAATATGGAAGTAAGTACGATTTATATTCTGGATCACATCGGTATAGATTGACTTGGAAAAAATAAGTACTTGCAAAGATATACTGAAATGTGATAGAGTATGAAAGTCGCCTCAAGGACATTACTCCTGAAGCGATGATGAATAATGAAACATCATGAGCATCGATTGATGCAATGATTGATGCGAATTGATCCTTGAAAACTGAACAGCGAGCGAATAAGTCTAATACGTTCCCTTAAGGGAACCCCGAATACAATTCGGAAATGATGCTTAGCATCGAAATGAGCAAGTCAAGCTTTACCAACTTTATTGGAGAGTTTGATCCTGGCTCAGGACGAACGCTGGCGGCGTGCCTAATACATGCAAGTCGAGCGGACTTGATGGAGTGCTTGCACTCCTGAGGGTTAGCGGCGAACGGGTGAGTAACACGTAGGCAACCTGCCTGTAAGACTGGGATAACTAACGGAAACGTTAGCTAATACCGGATAGATCTTCTCACTGCATGGAGAGAAGGNCCTACCTAGGCGACGATGCGTAGCCGACCTGAGAGGGTGATCGGCCACACTGGGACTGAGACACGGCCCAGACTCCTACGGGAGGCAGCAGTAGGGAATCTTCGGCAATGGGCGAAAGCCTGACCGAGCAACGCCGCGTGAGTGAGGAAGGCCTTCGGGTCGTAAAGCTCTGTTGCCAGGGAAGAATGCCGTCATGTTAACTGCATGGCGGGTGACGGTACCTGAGAAGAAAGCCCCGGCTAACTACGTGCCAGCAGCCGCGGTAATACGTAGGGGGCAAGCGTTGTCCGGAATTATTGGGCGTAAAGCGCGCGCAGGC
>NZ_JBHSQV010000005.1:0-15134 GCF_042658665.1 Marinicrinis lubricantis | reverse complement strand
CGAAACACATTTGATGTGACAATAGTTCAGAGAAATCAAAAGATACACCTTAATATGACCCTAAAAAGTGATTGTTAGACTTTGTAGTTTAATCAGGTACTTTTCGGGGCCCATACAAAGATTCCATAAGGAATCAAAAGATCGACAACATGTTGATCAACAAGCAACCTTACACTTTCGCATTCAGTTTTGAAGGAGCAAAAGAATGAATTGTTCAATTGCTCACATCGGGGGAACCCAGAAAAATGCTGGGGCCTTTAGCTCAGTTGGTTAGAGCGCACCCCTGATAAGGGTGAGGTCGGTGGTTCGAGTCCACTAAGGCCCATTATCTATTCAGTAAAAAATTATCATATTGATCAAAATTACATGATAAGATAGAATAGATTTGTTGCAGAAAATTAGGAGAGATACCCAAGAGGCCGAAGGGGGCGCTTTGCTAAAGCGTTAGGGTGTCACAGCCGCGAGGGTTCGAATCCCTCTCTCTCCGTATGTTATATTTATGGCGGCGTAGCTCAGCTGGCTAGAGCGTACGGTTCATACCCGTGAGGTCGGGGGTTCGATCCCCTCCGCCGCTATAATTGGGGCCATAGCTCAGCTGGGAGAGCGCATCGCTGGCAGCGATGAGGTCAGGGGTTCGATCCCCCTTGGCTCCACCATTCCCTGATAGCTCAGTTGGTAGAGCACTCGGCTGTTAACCGAGTTGTCACAGGTTCGAGTCCTGTTCGGGGAGCCATTTGCTCCCATAGCTCAGCAGGTAGAGTGCTTCCATGGTAAGGAAGAGGTCACCGGTTCAAATCCGGTTGGGAGCTTATGTTTTNATCCCGTCAGCGTCCACCATATCAGATATTGACGCGGGGTGGAGCAGTCCGGTAGCTCGTCGGGCTCATAACCCGAAGGTCGTAGGTTCAAATCCTGCCCCCGCAATATGGAGCTGTGGTGTAGAGGCCTAACATGCCTGCCTGTCACGCAGGAGACCGCGGGTTCGAATCCCGTCAGCTCCGCCATCTATTTATTGGATGAGAAACATCCATTGTGAACAGAATATTCTTTGTACTTGGGGGATTAGCGAAGTGGCCAAACGCGGCAGACTGTAAATCTGTTCTCTACGAGTTCGGTGGTTCGAATCCATCATCCCCCACCATTTATTATTTCATGAGCCATTAGCTCAGTCGGTAGAGCACCTGACTTTTAATCAGGGTGTCGAAGGTTCGAGTCCTTCATGGCTCACCAGTGTTACAATGCGCGTGTGGCGGAATTGGCAGACGCACAGGACTTAAAATCCTGCGATAGGTGACTATCGTACCGGTTCAAGTCCGGTTCTCGGCATTCATACTTTGTGCCCTTAGCTCAGCTGGATAGAGCGTTTGACTACGAATCAAAAGGTCGGGAGTTCGAATCTCTCAGGGCACGCCATTCTTATATTTAGATCGGGACGTAGCTCAGCTTGGTAGAGCACCTGGTTTGGGACCAGGGGGTCGCATGTTCAAATCGTGTCGTCCCGACCATATCATCTCATATGCGGGTGTAGTTCAATGGTAGAACTCCAGCCTTCCAAGCTGGTAGCGTGGGTTCGATTCCCATCACCCGCTCCATACATAAACGAATCAAAAGAACCGGACTTTACGGAGTCCGTTTTTATTTATAATTAATTCCATTCCACTAAGAATGGTACAAATGGATTTGCTATAAACTCGCCAAATGTTTTGTTATGAACCTCGGAGATTCACTTCACTTTGGCGGGTTTATTTTGTTATCCATGATTAATATTCCGTTTAAGATTATCGATCGTATACCCGGAGGGAAATTAGATGGCGCGACAATGGTTTGGGCGGCTAAAGGGGAACAGCAGAGGCTGTCTTTTATTTGAACCCCTATTTCTTATACCTTATAGTATGTTCGCGACGTATGCGACCGTTTACATGTATGATTTGGGACTGAATGAGACGCAGATTGGCTGGGTCACCTCTATCGGTTTGGCCGTTCAGGTGTTCGCTTCTTTCATTAGCGGTTATTTAACGGATCGCATGGGGAGAAAACCGGCTCTGCTCATTTCGGACATTTTTAGTTGGAGTGTCGGAACGCTGCTCTGGGCGGTGTCTCAGAACTTTTGGTTCTTTGTATTGGCTGCATTCGTTAATGGGTTCCAGCGTGTTCCGCATACTGCGTTTTACTGTTTGCTCGTAGAGGGGACCGAAGCGAAGGATCGGACTTATGTATTTACGCTGCTGCAAATTATTGGGGTCGTTGGCGGATTGTTCGCGCCACTGGGCGGTCTCATCGTATATCATTATGGACTTGTACCCGGTATGCGGATCATGTATGTGCTCGCTTTCGTATTGATGACGACCCAGTTTATCGGGCGCCATCTGATGACGGAGGAAACCGAGATCGGCTATCGCAAAATGCGTGAAACCCGCGAGCTGGGGCTGAAAAAAAGCTTGAAGGATTATTCTTTGGCGATTCGGATGACCTTGACAAATCCTGGATTGCTTTTGATTTTTGGCGTCTATATTTTATTCAACTTTCAGCTGACCTTGAAGGGTACATATTTGTCTCTCTATATGGCGGATTATTTAAAGCTGGATAATGGTATGATTTCTATGTTTCCAGCCATTTCATCGGTAATTATGCTCTTGACCTTATGGCTGCTCATGCCGCGGATTCCAGAGAAATATACGAACCGTGCGATGGGATGGGGGTTCCTCCTGGCACTGGCTTCGAATGTGCTGCTTATTGTTTCACCGCCTGAAGGATTGTTCTGGGTTAGTGTGAGTACGATATTAGCCGCGGTTGGCACGATGATTAGTGCCCCGTATTTGGAAACGGTGGTGGCTAATGCGATTGATGATGATCAGCGCGCTAAAATTTTCTCGATCTTATCTGTACTTCTGCTGCTGGTCATTACGCCATCTGGGATTATCGGAGGCTGGGCGTATAAGGTGGATCCGAGACTTCCGTTTTGGCTGATGATTGCGGCATTTGCTGCAAGTATCCTCTTGCTGGCTTATCCAGCATACAAAGCAAAACGCGATAACACCTATTCAGCTTGAAAACAAAAACCCGGTTTCTGATAATCCAGAGCCGGGTTTCTATATACACATTTTATTTACTAGATAAAGGGCTTCTTTGTTAGAGCATCCAGTGTGTGAATCGTGACGAAGTGCTCACGATCGCCTGGTTTGGCTCTTTTTTTCTTTTTATTTCGATGAATCCATATCGCATCCATTCCCGCCCGATGAGCACCGAGCACATCATTTTTCTTCGAATCTCCGATCATCACCGTCTGTTTCGGGTTCAATCCGGCGGATTTCAAGGCATACTCAAAAATCAGCTTGTTCGGTTTCTTCGATCCAGCGATTTTAGCGGTATACACATGCTTGCTGTCAATACAGCTGTCCAGTCCTAACTGCTTCAAAGTAAAACGATGGCTGTTACTGATAATCCCTAAGGTGTAATGTTTAGACAGCCGCTGTAATGTCGAATGAACTTCAGGATACAATGTAAACCACCTTCTCTGTTCCTTCCATACTTGCTGTATAAAATGCTGTTTAGCTGAATCGTCCAAGGGGAGCTTGCTTTTGTGGAGAGCGACGCGAAGACAGTGCATTCTAAGTTGATATATGGGGAGTGCTGAGCCTTTTCTGCGCTGTTGAAGCATGAACTGCTGCATTTGATCCTGATACAGCTTAAGAAGCGATGCCGCCTTCAGATCCGGATCCCAGCGTGCCGTATAATCGTGGAAGGTTTCCTCCATGCTTTTCTGAAACGAGGCTTCAGGATCGACGAGCGTCCCGACGACGTCGAAAAATAGCATTTTTTTATGAGAAAGCAGCGGCTTTGAACTCATATATTCAGGCCTCCCGGATTTTCCTGTTCCTTCTACATTATGCTATGATGTTATTAAATATGAAGCGACAAGTCGAGGTGCTTTGATGAATAAATTAATCGTCATTGACGGAAATAGTATTGCGAATCGTGCTTTCTACGCGCTGCCCTTATTAAGCAATGCCCAAGGACAGCATACGAATGCGGTGTACGGCTTTACTACGATGCTGATGAAGCTGATTGAAGAGGAAAAACCGACACATTTTCTAGTAGCTTTTGATGCGGGAAAGGTGACCTTTAGACATAAAGATTACAAGGAATATAAAGGCGGCAGAGCAAAAACACCTCCGGAGCTTTCGGAACAATTTCCGATGATCAAGCAGCTCCTCGAAGCATTCGCGATTCAGCAGTTTGAGCTGGAAGGCTATGAAGCAGATGATATCGTCGGAACGATTACGAAGATGGCGGATGAGCAGCAGTTTCCGGTTCTCGTCGTCACAGGAGACAAGGATATGCTTCAGCTTGCGTCGCAGCATGTGACGATTGCACTTACCCGCAAGGGGATCAGCGAAATGGAAAAGTATGACCCTGAGGCGATTAAGGAGAAATATGGCCTGACACCTCAGCAGATCGTTGATCTAAAAGGCTTGATGGGAGACTCCTCAGATAATATCCCGGGTATCCCCGGCGTCGGTGAAAAGACAGGCCTAAAGCTGCTTCATGAGTATGGTACGGTTGAGGAAGTGCTAGCCCACGCGGACGACTTGAAAGGCAAAATGAAAGAGAAAGTAAAAGAGCATGCAGAATCCGCCAGGATGAGCAAGGAACTGGCTACGATATTCCGGGAAGTCCCTCTCGATTTTGGCTGGGAGTCTTTGAAATATGAAGGATACGAGGCGGCTTCATTGGCAGAGATGTTCACGAGGCTGGAATTTAAGTCTTTACTGGAAAAAATGAACCTCTCTACTGCACGGGGAGAGATTAAGGAAGAAGAGGTTTCTTTAATCACCATCGGACCGGGTCAGCTTGGACAGCTCGGCGAAATTTTGCCGCGGATCCAATCTATTCATGTGGAGGTAACCGGCGAAAATCCGCATCAGGGCGCAATTTTAGGAATTGGCTTGGCGGGTGAAGATGCCTGCTACTTCATTTCCATCGATACGTTGAAACAGGAAGCGGCGCAGCCTCTCGTGAAGTGGCTGGAAGATGAGGCAAAGGAAAAAGTGATTTACGATGCGCACAAAGCACAGCTTGCGCTGCATTGGCAAGGGATAGAACTGAGGGGGATTCGATTCGATGTACTGCTTGCTGGATATCTGCTCGATCCGACAAAAAATGACCAAACTTTGAGCGGCATGACAGACCAATACGGAGTACCGGCTATCCAGAGCGATGAGCATGTTTTTGGAAAAGGTGCCAAGTTCAAGGTTCCTGAAATCGAGGTGCTGAGTGAGCATTTGTGCCGTAAGGCTTTAGCTGTTCATCGACTGCAGCCTGTGATGCAAAAGCATTTGAATGAGCTTCAGATGGATGAGCTGTTCTATGACTTGGAGCTTCCTTTATCCTCCGTACTGGCGTCGATGGAATTGAGGGGAGTGAAAGTCGATGTTCAGGAATTAAAGGATTTTGGGGAGGAGCTTCAAAAGAAGCTGGATGAAGTCATTTCACATATTTATGAATTGGCTGGCACTGAGTTTAATTTGAATTCACCAAAGCAGCTGGGTGAAATTTTGTTCGATAAATTAGGTCTGCCTGTGATTAAGAAAACTAAGACGGGTTATTCCACCGATGCGGAAGTGCTGGAGAAGCTGGAGCCGTACCATGAGATCATTAGCCATATTTTATATTATAGAACGATCAGCAAGCTTCAATCGACCTACGTGGAAGGGCTGCTGAAAGAGGTTCATACAGACACTGGAAAAATCCATACCTACTATCGGCAAACCATCGCGGCAACAGGCCGTTTGAGCAGTCAATTTCCGAATTTGCAGAACATTCCGATCCGTCTGGAAGAAGGACGAAAAATTCGGAAAGTATTTAAGCCTTCTGAAGAGGGATGGCGTATTTTAGCGGCTGATTATTCACAAATTGAGCTCCGTATCTTAGCCCATATCTCCAAAGATGAGAAGCTGATTGAAGCGTTTCGTGAGGATCGGGACATTCATACAAAGACCGCGATGGATGTGTTCGGCGTCTCGGCAGAGCAGGTTGACTCGGAAATGCGTCGAAGGGCAAAAGCCGTCAATTTTGGAATAGTCTACGGCATAAGTGATTATGGACTCTCACAAAATTTGAACATTACCAGAAAAGAAGCTGCTGCATTTATTGAGCAATATTTTGCGGTATTTCAAGGCGTAAGAGCGTTCATGGACGACATCGTGAAGCAGGCCAAAAAGGATGGCTATGTCTCGACTCTGCTTCACCGTAGAAGATATTTACCGGAAATTAATGCATCGAATTTTAACCAACGTTCTTTCGCGGAGAGAACGGCAATGAATACGCCGATACAAGGAACAGCGGCCGATGTAATCAAGCTCGCCATGGTACAGTTGTATAACCGGATGCAGAAGGAGAAGGTGCAAAGCCGCATGCTGCTGCAGGTACATGACGAATTAGTGCTTGAAGTACCTCCGAACGAGATGGATCTGATGGAGAGAATGGTTCGCGAAACGATGGAAAATGCACTGGAATTGGCTGTGCCGCTGAAGGTCGAGGTCAGCAGTGGAAAAGACTGGTACGAAGCGAAGTAAAAGATATGGTGAAGACTTCGGAAGCAGCAAAAGAAACGGAGTTTCGCCTGATTATGGCGGTACAATAGAGCGGAAATGGGTTATAATGATGGGGAGTGAGAACAAATGCCAGAATTGCCGGAAGTGGAGACGGTTAAGCGAACGCTTAATCAGTTAGTGATCGGGAAAAGGATCGAGCGGGTTTCGGTTCATTTGGCCCGAATTATCCAACGTCCGGAGGAGCCTCAAGAGTTTAGTATACTGCTTGAAGGACAGACGATTCATCTCGTTGAACGAAGAGGAAAATTTTTAAGATTTGTTATGGACGATCTCGTGATGGTGTCCCATTTAAGAATGGAAGGACGCTATGGCGTTTACAGCTCATCTGAACCAGTAGAGCCGCATACACACGTTATTTTTCATTTCACGGACGGAACAGAGCTCCGTTACAAAGACGTCCGTCAGTTTGGGACGATGCACCTGTTCAAGAAAGGGGAGGAGTGGAATGCTCCTCCACTCAACAAGCTGGGCATCGAACCTTTGGACGAGGGCTTTACTTTTGAAGCTTTTCGCAGCGCATTAAATGGCAAGAAAAGCAAGATTAAGCCTTTGCTGCTCAATCAAGTATATGTCGTTGGTTTAGGGAATATATATGTAGATGAAGCGCTGTTCGAGGCGGGTATTCATCCAGAAAGAGAAGCAGACAGCTTATCTTCTAAGGAATTAAAACGGCTGCATGCCGCCATCGTTCAGACATTGAAGGAAGCTGTTGACCAAGGTGGATCCTCGATCAAATCGTATGTCAATGGGCAGGGCGAAATGGGCATGTTCCAACAGCAGCTGAAGGTATATGGCCGAAAGCAGGAACCATGCTTGCGTTGCGGACAACCTATTGCGAAGTCGGTCGTTGGAGGCAGAGGAACCCACTTTTGCAGCAAATGCCAGCCGCTCAAGAAGCGTCGAGAGAGCAAGGTGAAATAGAACGAGTACCGTTATTGCAGGATGCGATCCAGAATAAGCTTGTCAGCCCGTTCCTGGATTCAAAAGAAGAGGATTCAGCACCGATTTCTTCCCGCGCCCATATGATGGGGGTAAGGAGGGAGTCGAACCATGGCCTCATTCATCTCGTTAGCTGTTCTTGCTTTTGCTGTAAGTCTTGATGGCTTCAGTGTAGGGATCACCTACGGTATGCGTAACATTCGAACGCCGCTGTTTTCGATTGCAATCATTTGTGCGTGTTCCGGGGTATTAATATTCTTTTCCATGCAGCTTGGCAGTGTGATGCTTCGATTCATCAGCGGTGACGTCGCGAAGGTTATTGGAGCCGCGATATTAATTATGATTGGCCTCTGGAGCATCGTACAGATGTGGATGCAAAATAGAAGCCCCGCAGAACACGATGTGGTTAAGGTTCAGGAGAAAGGCAGAGGTGAACCTTCCACGCTGCTGCATTTTGAGATTAAAAAGCTTGGACTCGTCATAGAGATATTAAGAAAGCCGTCGGAAGCTGATTTGGACCGTTCCGGCAATATTTCTGCAATGGAAGCGGCTTGGCTGGGTGTTGCTTTGTCTTTGGATGCAGTAGGGGCTGGGATTGGGGCAGCATTGATCAGTCTGCCGGCACTCTATACCTCGTTATTGATAGCGATCACTTGCGGTTTCTTTTTATGGACAGGACTAAAAGTGGGCAGCTGGGCATCAAGGCTGGGATGGATGAAAAGAATGTCGCTGCTGCCAGGACTTATTTTAATTATTCTGGGTATTTCTAAATTGTTTTAATAAACGGGTGGGTACGCTAATGAATATAGGTTTGACCGGAGGTATTGCGTGCGGAAAAAGCACGGTGTCCTCCATGCTAGTTGAAAAGGGTGCGGCGTTAGTCGACGCGGACCGTATCGCCAGGGAGGTCGTACTCCCTGGGGAGCCGGCGCTAAAGCAGATCGTGGATCGATTTGGACAAGCTGTGCTGCTGGAGGATGGCAGCTTGAACCGAAAGCAATTAGGATCGATCGTCTTTGCTGACGACGAATCCCGCAAGGATTTGGAAGCGATTCTGCATCCAACGATCCGCGCTCGAATGAAGGAACAGATGGCCGCTTATGAACGTGAAATTCCAGATCGATTAGTTGTCGTAGACGTTCCGCTTCTGTATGAGTCAAAGCTTCAAGAATTGTTTCAGGCGGTTTTAGTGGTATATGTTCCCGAAGAAGTTCAGTTGAAGCGACTCATGGAGCGGGACGGGATCCTTGAAAAGGACGCCATGAACCGGATCAAGTCCCAAATGCCAATTGAAGAAAAAAAGAAAAAGGCAGATCTGTACATAGACAACAGTGGAAGTATGGAACAGACGAAACAGCAGGTCGATTTGTTTTGGCAGAAATACGTGATTGGTAAGCAACTGCCGAGTCGCAAAGGGAAGCATTCATGAAGTTTTTTTTGAAGAAACGGTTCTTTCTCCTGCTGTTGATCGTGGTGCTGCTGCTGCTTTTCTATAATACTTCTTGGCTCGGACGAATCATGTACCCGATAAAATATAAGGATGATATTCAGCTTAGCGCGCAAGAGTACAAAGTGGATCCGATTCTGATTGCCTCTGTTATTCGTGTGGAAAGCAACTATAATCCCGAAATGGTTTCGAAGAAAAATGCTTTGGGACTCATGCAATTAATGCCGCAAACGGCAGAATGGATCGTATCGATTCAGCAATTGGATCCATTGAGTGAGGAATTGCTGCTTCGTGCTGATGTTAATATTAATTTGGGAGCATGGTATTTATCTTATTTATATAAAACATTGGAAAATTACATCGAGTCGTTGGACAAGCATGACCAAATTGCGGTGATCGCCGCAGCCTATAATGCAGGCCAGGGCAATGTGCTGAAATGGTTGGAGGGGGGACGATGGGACGGTCGGATCGACAATCTGTCTCAAGTACCCTTTGGCGAGACTAGGCATTATGTCCAGAGGATATTGTATTATTATAAGAAATATGAAGAGTTATACGATCTAGAACGTACTTGAATTTCTTATGTAACGCCGAACACAGCTGCTTTAAGCAGCTGCGTTCGGTTCGGTTATAATGACTTATTTGAATTGCCCAGCAAGTTGTTGTTCGGCGATTTGAACCAGGCGACGAGTGATGTGACCCCCGATAGCACCAGTGTCACGAGTCGCCATGTTGCCATAGTACCCGTCTTGAGGAACTGCGATCCCCAATTCTTGAGCTACCTCATACTTCAATTGATCCAAAGCAGCGTTTGCTTGAGGGATGACTAATGCGTTTGTTCTGTTTCGAGACATGTTGTTTCACCTCCTTGCTGTTGGTAATCCTATTATGTAACGGTAAGGTCAAGTTCATTACTTTTTTTTAGTGGTAATTTTTTCAGGTAGATCGACATCGTGCAAGTACGTTGCGTTAAGTCTTTGATATATATAGCTATACATTAAAAATACAATGGCGGAGGGGAGAAATACTCATGAAGTGTCCATACTGTGATTATTCTGGAACGAAGGTGCTGGATTCCAGACCGGCTAATGATAATAAGTCCATTCGCAGACGTAGAGAATGCGAGCAATGTCAAAGGCGATTTACAACCTTCGAGATGGTGGAGGAAACACCGCTTATCGTGATTAAGAAGGATGGCAGTCGTGAAGAATTTAGCCGGGATAAAATTTTGAGGGGCTTGATCCGCGCTTGTGAGAAGCGTCCGGTTCCTGTAGATACATTAGAGCAAATCGTTTCCGAGGTTGAACAACAGCTGCGGCAAACAGCCCACGCAGAAGTGGACAGCAGGGTAATTGGCGAATTGGTCATGGAGCAGCTGTATCCTGTGGACGAAGTGTCATATGTTCGCTTCGCTTCGGTGTATCGACAGTTTAAAGATATTAACATGTTTATGAAGGAACTGAGCACACTGCTCAACCGCAATCAATTTGTTGAGAAAGAGTAAGCACAGAGCCTTTTTCTGGCGGTTTCAAGAGTATTGACAGCTTTCTTTTATATCTGATAACATTACTCTTGTCCGCAAATTGCGGGGCCATAGCTCAGCTGGGAGAGCGCATCGCTGGCAGCGATGAGGTCAGGGGTTCGATCCCCCTTGGCTCCATAACGCAAAAAGTCCGACCTAAAGGTAACCTAAAGGTCGGGCTTTTTGCGTTACAGGTTACTGGAGATCCGAACCCGGAGGGTTCGCCCGCACGCGCATGGAGCGAAGCGGAGGAGCACGGCGTCTGAATCTACCGCTGGGATCTGCATCGGACTTCGACAGCAAGTTTAATCAGGATTCATACATCCCCTTCGGCTCCACCAAATATACAACAAACAACCACGCCATGAGGCGTGTTTTCTTGTTGTATATGGTTGGCAGCCCAGGGGTTGAGAACCCAGAATGGGTTCGTCAGCGAGCAGGTGATGAATTGCATCCTCGATTCAGCTTCAACGAACGAATACGGCGTCTGAATCTTGCGCAAAAAGTCTTCCGTCGAATAAGCCTCGGCAGCCATTTAGCCGAGATTCGGACATCCTCGTTCATCTCAGCCTGCAACTGCTTTTTTCGATGCAACTCGTACACTCGCTCCAAATATGATGAGCCCGATAAGGACTGAACCGCCTCCGAAATAGCCAATGTACGTGACGGAGCCGTTTTGGATCACTAACCCGCCTAATATCGATCCTAACGCGCTTCCCAAATAGAGGAACGAGGCATGGAGCGAGAGCGAAATCCCTGCGGCTTTACCTGACAGATCCATAAGTCGATGCTGTTGAGCAGGGTACTGACTCCCCAAAGTAGTACCGCAGAAGCAATACCGGCTGCTACAACACCATCGAAATAAGGGAATGAACCTAAGATCGAAAAAGCTATTAAGGCTACAATCAGTAAGGGAAGGGAGATTGCAATCGTTCGAGGTGAGCCAATACGGTCGACCGAAAAGCCCCCAAGACTGGCGCCGATAAAATTTGCAATACCTGCTATAAGTAGGATAAGACTGATTGTTTTTTCTGCTGCTCCAAGTCCGATGAAAATTTCCGCAATATACGTATACACGGAAAAAATTCCGATTCCCCATGCCAGTGTCGTAAACAAAGCGAGTATGATTTCCGGTCGTTTCATAAACGCCAATCTGTCTTGCAGTGAAACAACGCCGGATGAAGGGACAAGAGGAAAAAGCAAACGGATGAGTAGGGCAGCCAAAAATGCGACAATGGCCACAATCCAAAACGGCATCTGCCAGTTGAATGCAAGCGCAAGCCATGACCCGAACGGAACTCCTATAATCATGGCCACGGTCTGGCCGCCAACAACGATCGACAGTGCACGTCCACGCTTTTCTTATTATTTATACAGGGATAGATGGAGGACATAACGATACAATAATAGGAAAGCTTCTTTCTGAGCTTGACTACTGCAAGTAAAAGATTTTTCCAAGAGGTAGAAAAAAGCTGTTGACAATCCAACTACTTCGTAATACTATATAGTTGTAGTAAGTGATACTGGATACTGGTCATACAGAATAGCGGGAGTGAAGATGTTGGAAAATTTAACGGAAATGCTCAAAGGCGTGCTTGAGGGCTGCGTCCTTGAAATTATCAGCCGCAAAGAAACCTACGGTTACGAAATCACGCGGCAGCTGAACGCCCTCGGTTTCGAAGATGTTGTGGAGGGAACGGTGTACACCATTCTAATCCGTCTTGAAAAAAATAAGCTTGTAGAGACCACCAAGAAGCCCTCCGATATGGGGCCGCCAAGAAAGTTCTTCATGCTCAACGAAGCGGGACGTGAGGAGTTACGGCGGTTCTGGGAAAAGTGGGAGTACGTATCATCCAAAATAAATGAGTTAAAGGAGAAGGAACGATGAACCTTTGGGAAAAGATCACAGGAAGCGACATGACGAAAGAAATGAAAGCTTTTGAAGCACGAGCCAAAAAGCTGCCGGCCGATTATCAAGCGGCATGGGAAAAAATGAATGCCCATCTTTGGCCGCACTCCGATTTCACCGGCCGCAACCTCATGCCGATTCTTGACGGCGTGCTTGGCCTGCTCGAAGAAACGGCGGCGGACGGCCAAAGGGTCCAAGAGGTTCTGGGTGACGATATCAAAGGCTTTTGTTCAGCACTGGTTGGCGCAGAAGGTGCAAAGTCTTACCGCGACAAATGGCGCGAGCAGCTCAACAATAATATCGCCAAAAAATTAGGTAAATAGGAGGATACTAAAATGAGTATACAAGATATCATCAAAGGTAAAAAAGAGTGGCGCGCGCATGTAGCGCGTGTCAAAGCGCTTCCGCAAGATTATCGGATTGTGTATAAAGAAATTCAAAAATATCTCTTTAAGGTCGGCCCTGTCGAGTTAACCGACGGGACGGGTTTGCTCTCGGGGATTGTCGATCTGTTTGAAGAAGGCGCGGCCTCGGGGAAAGGCGTGCTCGAAGTGACAGGCAATGACGTAGCGGCTTTCTGCGACGATCTTATCAAAGATTCCAAAACTTACGCTGACATCTATCAAGAATCTGCCCGCCAAAAGGTTAACAAAGCCATGAACAAAGATAAGGGTAAAACAAAGTAAATGGGGGATCGGGATGGAAAAAGCCATTGAAGTGAAAGGTTTGCGAAAGTCGTTCAAGAATACGGAAGTCCTAAAGGGCGTCGATTTGGATGTGAAGCGAGGCGAAATTTTCGCCCTGCTCGGCTCCAACGGCGCGGGCAAGACAACAATGGTTAAAATTATGACCACGCTGCTGAAACAGGACGGAGGCACCGCTGTCGTTAACGGATTCGACGTTGCGTCTAAGCCCGACCAAGTACGGCAGTCGATCAGCCTGACCGGCCAGTTTGCAGCCGTGGATGAGATTTTGACTGGGAGAGAGAATCTTATCATGATTGCGAAGCTTCGGCACCTCAAAGATCCGCGTCAGGTGGCGGATAGCATGCTTGAGCGCTTCGGACTGACAGACGCCGCTGACCGCAAGCCATCGACCTATTCTGGCGGCATGCGCCGAAGGCTCGACATCGCTTTGAGTCTTGTTGGCAATCCGCCGATTATTTTCCTTGACGAGCCGACGACGGGGCTTGATCCCGAGGCGCGCATCGAGGTTTGGAAGATTGTCAAGGAGCTTGCGAACGGAGGCACAACGATTTTTCTCACTACGCAGTATTTGGAGGAGGCCGAGCAGCTTGCCGACCGAATTGCGATTTTGCACGAGGGCAGAATTATTGCGGGCGGTACGCTTGAGGAGCTGAAAAGGCTGTTCCCGCCCGCTGAGGTGAAGTATGTGGAAAAACAGCCGACATTAGAAGAGATTTTTCTCACCATCGTCGGCAAAAAGGGGGAGAAGTAAATGGAGTCAACTAAAAACTACTTTTTCAGTGATATGGGCGTTATGCTAGGCCGTTCCATGCGGCATATATTCCGCAGTATGGATACCATTCTTACGGTTTGCATCACACCGATTGCGATGATGCTGCTGTTCGTCTATGTATTCGGCGGTGCAATTCAGACCGGCACGGATAATTATGTGAACTACCTGTTGCCTGGCATCCTGCTGATGGCCATCGCAAGCGGGACAGCATATACGGCTTACCGCCTGTTCATGGATAAGCAACGAGGCATCATAGAGCGCTTCCACTCCATGCCGATTTCGCGTTCCACCGTGTTGTGGGGGCATGTGCTGACTTCAGTGGTATCTAACGCCATTTCGATTGTCGTCATCATTCTCGTAGCGCTCCTCATGGGCTTCCGTTCGTCTGCGGGGGTAGTGTCTTGGCTTGCCGCCTCCGGTATACTCGTTCTGTTCACGTTGGCCCTGACCTGGATCGCGGCGCTTGCCGGACTGTCTGCAGCAACGGTGGAAGGCGCTAGCGCGTTTTCCTATCCGTTGATCTTCCTTCCTTTTATTAGCTCGGCGTTCGTGCCGACCGAGTCGATGCCAACGGTCGTACGCGTCTTTGCCGAAAACCAGCCGGTGACTCCGATTGTGGAAGCTATCCGTGCATTGCTCGCAGGCCAGCCTGTAGGGAATGATATCTGGGCTGCGCTCGCATGGTGCTTGGGGATATTAGTTGTAGCGTATGTTTTCGCAATGAGGGCTTTTCAACGCAAAATCGTTTAATGTAGCGGCTAATTGGTAGTGAAACCAACAATGGCGGGAGAGCGCATTACTGGCAGCGATGAGGTCAGGGGTTCAGTCCGCGAGCGCTTGAGCAGTAGCGAGGTGCACGGCGTTAAATTCAGGAATTCAACATCCCCTTTGGCTCCATAAGCCAAACAGAGTCCAATCTTTAGGTTGGGCTTTTTTGTAACTTGAGATCCAGTGGATCCGATCCAAAAAGTTTCTCTGCGCGCCAGGAAGCGGATGATAAGCTGCAAAGAAAAGATTTCCAACGAACAAGCACGGCAACTCATTCGATATGAAATGTTATAATTTTTTTATAATGTTAATCATGGCCATATTCTTTAAACTCAACTTTCGCAGAGCCAAAATCGGGTTAATGGCAAGTGCAGCATGAGTTTGTGATCGATTAGATCGAATGCTTGACGACATAGAAAAACACCGCTTCGTTTGGTAAGGTAAGAGTGTCGAATT
>NZ_JBHSQV010000004.1:0-5401 GCF_042658665.1 Marinicrinis lubricantis | reverse complement strand
GGGCCGAATAGAAAAAACGATCTTTATTTTGAATTATATTTCGGATGAATCATTAAGAAGAAAAATACAAAAAGGATTGAATAAAGGAGAAGCCATGAATGGACTGGCAAGAGCTATTTTCTTCGGATAACAAGGAGAGCTTAGGGAACGAACCATACAGCATCAATTGCAAAGAGCCAGTGCCTTAAACATCATTATCAATGCCATCAGTATCTGGAATACTTTACATCTAACAAAGGCAGTTGAATATCAAAAACGGTCAGGTAGTTTTAATGAAGAATTATTGCACCATATGTCACCTCTAGGTTGGGAACAAATTAATTTACTTGGAGAATACCATTTTAATTCGGAGAAAATGGTCTCGTTAGATTCTTTAAGACCCTTGAAACTTTCTTAACGTTGTTAAAACTGGGGGAATAGTCGGGGAAATGGGCTTAGCGTTGTAAATCCGCATTTTCCTGACTGTACCCCTAATTGATGATCTACCGGACCACTATCGATTCTCGTCATAACGGCTGACAACGAGTTCCTTTTGGAATAAGCATTTTTTTTAAGCATAGAATTTAATGATTCTATTCTCTACCAGGACATGGGTGAAATATGAAGAAAAACACAAATATGATAATACAAATCGCCGCAACATATACGGGAACCGTGTTGGGAGCCGGATTTGCTTCAGGACAGTCGATTATGCAGTTTTTCACGGTATACGGAGCCTATGGGGTATTAGGCATTTTATGCAGCACCTTTCTTTTTGTGTGGATCGGCACTAAAATGATGATTCTAGCTCACCATATCAAAGCATTTTCATATCAGGAGTTTAATGTTTATCTGTTTGGCAAGATTTTCGGCAAAGTCGCAAATGCCTTGACTTTTATTATTCTATTTGGGGTAACGGCCGTGATGCTTTCAGGAACCGGTACCATTTTCGAAGAACAACTCCGTCTACCCTATCAACTGGGTATTATCATCAGCATCGTTTTGTGTTATCTGGTGATGACGAAGGAAATCAGCGGAATTATGTTCGTAAACTCGTTAGTTGTTCCCATGATGCTTTTTTTCACTATTCTCCTTGTCGTAAAGGTTGTCAGAATAGACAATATTTTTGATATAGTCGGTTGGCAGAACCAACAACTGTACAATTTGAAGTGGTTCGTGAGTCCGTTTGTGTATGCAGGATTGAATTTTGCTTTTATTCTAGCCGTTATGGTTCCTCTGGGGAGTGAGGTGGATGACGAAAGCGCATTAAAATGGGGAGGGTTTTGGGGAGGCATTGGTCTTGGTTTTATGCTTCTTGTCAGCCATTTTGCAATGAGCTCAAAGATGCCCGAGATTCTTCAATACGATATTCCGATGGCCGAGATTATTCGAGATTTCGGGCGGTTTTTTCATGTATTGTTTTTGCTCGTAATCTATGGAGAAATATTCACCACATTGATAGGCAATGTTTTCGGAATTTCTCGTCAAATCCAAAGTCTATATAATCTTCCTAAAAGTTGGTTAGTTCTTGGCATATTACTTGCTAGTTTTTTGATTAGTCAAGCCGGTTTCACCTCCTTACTTACTTATCTTTATCCGCTATTTGGGTATATGGGTTTGATACTTCTAATTTTTTTAGCAGCTCAACGGATGCCCAGGGACTAAGTCTCCATATTTTTATAAGTTGATTCGGCACGAAATCCAACTATTGGGTAATTATGCTACTATCGGAATTAAGGCACAGGGTTCCATCGATCCAACTTCTTATTTCCAAGACTTTTGGCCTGCCGTCTTAATAGCTAACATAAATGACCTCCATAAGAATAAAGAATACAGCATAGGGTAGACAGTTGCATGTCATATAGAGTATTTCCAACGACTTCACCTAAAAAATAGCTGAAATGAAGTCAAACGGTGTTACTTGACTAAATTGGTTTTTCCCTAACATCTTTGTAATGATGGACAATCCTACAAAACCTAGCAAGAACTCAATTGAGAATTGAAGAAACAACTTTTCATTTCCTCTTTCATCAAATGATTGGTGAAAGCAAGCACGCCGTTTGATCGAGAATCCGCTGCAAATGCGTGCGTTGAGGCGGGACTTCCATCCGTAAGGGAATGGAGTCCGCAAGATCATGCTCGAATTGTTCCGCCAGTTTTCGTGCTACTTCAGAACTGTACACAACTTCGCACACTTCATAATTCAGACGGTAGCTTCTTAAATCAAAATTTGAGGAGCCTATCTCGGCAATTTCTCCGTCAATGATCATTAACTTCGCATGCAACACGCCTTTATTGTAGAGGTAGATATGAACCCCGGCTTCCAAAAGTTCTCCATAGTAGGTCCGACTTGGAGCTCCAACGATGATCGATACCACGTGGCGGGGAACTAAGCGCACTCGGACACCGCGAACCAAAGCTGCTTTAATCGCCATAATAATGTCTGCATCTGGCACAAAGTAAGGCGCGATATTCCAATGGGCGTCGAAGACTGCTTGCAGTTCGTTTGCAGGTTAACCCACTATTCGAATATGGGTGTCGCGTCAAAAGCCGACATTCGACTTTAATCCGGTATATTCATCCCCGATATTGATGCCTCCAGTAAAAGCTTCCTGACCATCGAATACAACAATCTAGTGATTTCGGCAACTCCAATAGGACAGCGCCCAAGGGAAGCGAATGGGGAAAAAAGATCGGCATTCAATTCCAACCTTCATCATTTGGCGGCCGTAGCCATGGGCGTGCGTGGGCCGAGGGGGAACTTGGATACTGTCAACTTTAGCAGTCGCGATGGGGGCGGCAGTGTTTAGGTTTATCCAAGGTTAGCTGTCTAAACAAAAGAATAGTGGCGAAAAGAGATCAAACCCTACTCAACTTGTAGGGTTTGATCTCTTTTCTAATCTGTTCACCGATGAAAACAGACAAGCCATGTCCTCAATATTCATGGTTTGTCTGTTTTTCTTAAAACCCCTTATATTGAGGTTCTTCATTTTCCAACTGTTGTACGCGGCTTTCTACTTGCTGCACGATTTGTTGGGTTTGTTGGGCCGCATTCGTAAAGAGCGATTTTGCTTCTTGATTTTGTGTTTCCAAAGCAAATTGTTCCAGACTCGCCTGAGCACTTTTTAAAGATGCTACGCACGTTTTCACTTGAGAAGCAACTGTCACGGAACGTCACCTCCTTTACCTTAGGATAAGATAATGTTTCACGGGTATTAGGAATAGATGCTTACATTCTCCCAATACCGAAATTAATATTTCCGTCTCGCAACAAAAGCATACGTTAGAAAAATTTTCAGATGGAAATGCATAAAAATAATGGAATAGGGACATATTTACCTTTGTCGATTAATGTGATTGGAAAGGAATGGTGATATTATGCCGGATTGGCTAGAAATCGCTTTGCGAACGTTATTGGCTATGGGGGTTCTTTTTGTCCTAACGAAGATATTGGGGAAACGGCAGGTATCACAGCTGTCATTGTTTGAGTATATCACCGGAATCACGATCGGCAGCCTTGCAGCTTACGTTTCGTTGGATCTGGAGTCCACTTGGTATCTGGGCTTGGTTGCGATGACGGTTTGGACCGTTGTTTCTTTAGGGATTGAATTTTTACAGCTGAAAAGCAAAACGGCAAGAGACCTATTCGACGGCAAAGCAACAGTGCTCATTAAGGACGGCAAGATCATGGAGGATAACCTAAAAAAAGAAAGGATTACCTCGGATGAACTTATGGAACAGCTTCGAAAAAAAAATGTGTTCAAAGCTGCCGATGTTGAATTCGCCATCATGGAGTCAAGCGGTGACGTTAGCGTTCTTTTAACCAAGGAAAACCAACCGTTAACGCCTAAACACCTTGGAGTAAATGTCGGGCCGGAACAAGAGCCTCAAACGGTCATTATGGATGGAAAAATAATGGACGAGCCGCTTGCCACGATAGGTCTAAACAGGCAATGGTTGGATACGGAACTGGAGAAATTAGGTGTTTCGATTGATAACGTATATCTTGGACAGGTGGATTCCTATGGCCAGCTATACGTTGATTTATTTGATGATCAGATCAAAGTACCGAAACCTCAGAAGAAAGCCGCATTGCTTGCAACATTGAAAAAGTGTGAAGCGGATCTCGAAATGTTTGCCTTATCCACCAAAGAACAAAATGCAAAGCAGATGTACGAGCAATGTTCAAAATCGTTAGAAGAGATTATTGGTGAAGTGAAACCATTGCTGATTCGTTAACAATTCGCCAATTATACGTCAGCTGAAAATCGAGGAGGATGTTCATGGCAAATAATATAAAGAAAAATTTAACGCGGGTACAACAGGAATATAAAGAATTGGCGCAAAGCGTCGAACCTCCGAGGCCCATACTCAAAAACTTCATTCGTGCGTTTATAGCTGGCGGGACCATTTGTTTGGTTGGACAAGCCATCCAGGAAATGTTTGTGCATTGGGGCGGCTTTGATGAGAAAAAAGCTGGAGACCCTACCGTGGCGGTTATGATACTCCTTTCTGTCATTCTGACCAGCATGGGGGTGTACGATAAGTTTGCCCAATGGGCTGGTGCGGGTTCCGCAGTGCCTGTGACGGGATTTGCGAATTCGATGGCATCCGCTGCGATTGAACATCAGAGTGAAGGTATGGTGCTCGGTGTTGGCGGTAAAATGTTTAAACTGGCTGGACCGGTTATTGTATTTGGTACAGTCGCCGCCTTTGCGGTAGGAATTGTACATTTGCTGATCAAAGGCGGGGGAGGCTCTTAATATGTTAAAGGGACACCAGAGTTGGCTATTTGAGAACAAGCCGTTCATCCGATCAACAGCAACGGTAGTGGGTCCATTTGAAGGAAGAGGCCCGCTGGCCAAAGATTTTGACATTGTCCATGGAGAATCCATGATGGGACAAAAAAGCTGGGAGAAAGCAGAAAAGGCATTGTTTGAAGAAGCGGCAAAACTGGCTATTGAAAATGCGGGGTTGACAAAGGAACAAGTACAGTTTTACATAGGCGGGGATTTGATGAATCAAATCATTAGCAGCAGTTTTGCCGCGCGAACATTATCGATCCCTTACCTCGGTGTGTTTGGCGCTTGTTCAACCTCGATGGAAAGTCTGGCATTAGCAGCTAACCTTGTAAATTCCGGTTCGGCGAAATTTGTGTTGGCGGGGACATGCAGCCATGATTCCAGTGCGGAGAAACAGTTCCGATATCCGACCGAGTACGGTTCGCAAAAACCGCCAACCGCCCAATATACGGTAACCGGGGCCGGTGCTGCCATCGTATCCATGGAAGGTGATGGACCGGTTGTTACATCTGCCACCATTGGCCGGGTTATCGATATGGGCATTAAAGATCCGTTTAATATGGGCGCAGCGATGGCTCCTGCAGCGGTAGACACCATTGAGGCGCATGTTCGAGATTTGG
>NZ_JBHSQV010000003.1:0-10786 GCF_042658665.1 Marinicrinis lubricantis | reverse complement strand
AATTCGAAGATTGGACCAAATAATTATTCAACGTAGACATCTCCCCGAAACGGCCGCCTAATAGTTCCTGCACAGCCGCCGCGGCGTTGGCGTCCGGATGTTTGGGAACAGGCAATGCAATGGGCAAGCGATTGATGCGCTTGAACATGGCGGACATCATCCCCTTATCAGATTAATAGTTCTTATTATCTTTATGACAGGGAACGTTTGTCTCATGCCGCGCCGGAGCGCTAAGAGGGCATAACCCAAATCATTTGCTGCGTGCGCAGAAAAAATGAGGAATTGTCTGTTTGCAGCAAGACATGATCCGGTTTCACGTCGGTTATCGTACCCCGAACAGGGCCCCGAAACGTTTCAATAACCACCGGCTTTCCTTGAAGCGAGCGCAAGGTGTGATAAAAATACGGGTCAACCAAGGTTACTGTGGATAATGCGGGATTTGCCGTTTCCCTGTACATTCCATTCGGATAAGCATACACGATGAAATCTCCTCCTCATTCTCGTTACCATTTAGCCTATGCCGAAGTAAGGAAGGATGTGTCTCCGCCTGCGTATAGACAAACAACCCGATAAAAATGACCGGAAACCGGGCGGATGCCGGTGTCGCTTCTACACGTCTGCCATAGACTGATGCTGTAAGTTCAAACTTCACCTACCCAAGGAGGAATGTTTTCAAATGCAGTTTACTAAACAGGCAATGCCCAATATGCGTTTCAACTTATGTTTGAATTTCTGGCATCTGAAAAACAGATATACCCAGAAAAAGTGGATTTTAAAAATCTTGAAGGGACTATTACCGGGGAATTCCTTGCATGGCTGGAAGAAAAGCGCGGCTGCAGCATAAGTTCCCGAAACCAAAGGCTTTCAGCGCTTTCATCCTTTGCCACTTATGCAATAAATAAATGCCCCTCTTCGGCACTAGGGTTTTATACAGATGTTTCCGCTATTCCACAAAAGAAAAAGCCTAAACGAACCCCCGTCTACTTAACCCGGAAGGAAGTCTCCGTACTACTCAAGCTTCCGGATGGATCCACAAAGGCATCCGCCAGAGATCGTGTATTACTGAGTGTGCTTTATGCAAGCGGTGCTAGGGCACAGGAATTGTGTGATATAACCGTAGGTGACATTCGTTTTGATGGTAAAACATCGATCAAGCTTGTGGGGAAAGGGAATAAATGATGCTAGACTTAATAGTAGACACAGATTACACTGATGAAACGACAACTATCGGAGGACTGTGTCAAAGATGAAAAAGCCACTTTATGACGATGAGTACAAAAAGAAGACAGTTCAGTATGTCAAAGAAAGCGGGAAGGCGGTGGCGGAGGTAGCCCGCGAACTGAAGATAAAGGACAATACCTTGTACGGTTGGATGGTAAGCGTCAAATCTAGCACACCTGGTCAAAGCTTCCCCAGCCTGCGAGAATAGGAACGAAGCGTATGCGCGGGCGTCGCCAAACAAGACGGAACGCCAAAGAGCCCTGACTGAGCAGTCAGAGCGGTTCGGGGCACAACGTCAGAACAGGCGACACGTGATCGGCAATGCGGGCGACCACGGGGCCAGCTTCTCCAGAGCGGCGGCGTCCTGCAAGTTCGGCAACTGTGGCAGTTGCTCGAACAGGTACTGCAAATAAGCCTCCGGTTTCAGCCGGTTTGCTTTTGCCGTTTCGACGATGCTGTATAACACCGCACTGGCCCTTGCTCCGCGCGGCGTGTTGCTAAACAAGAAATTTTTTCGGCCGATCACCGTCGGCTTGATCGCCCGTTCGCTGCGGTTGTTGTCGATCTCCAGCCGCCCGTCCTGCAAAAAAGCAGTGAGCTTCGGCCACTGGTTCGTGCAGTAGGTGATCGCAGTGCCGAGCAGCCCTTTGGGCAACACGCGCGCGCGTTGGCCCTCAAGCCAAGCCGCCATCCGATCCAGAATCGGCTGGCTTTCCTCCAGGCGGGCTGCATGGCGCTCCTCCGCCGTCGCCTCCTTCCAGCGGCGTTCGACTTCAAACAGCGCATTGCACAAGGCCAACCCTTCCGCCGCGGCGGTTTGGGCGCGTTGCGCGGGCGGCGTCGCCTGCACGGCTTCGTGAAATTTGCGCCGCGCATGCGCCCAGCAGCCCAACTGCGTAACCCCCTTGAGCCTGGCATATCCGCTGTAGCCGTCCGTCTGCAAGTACCCCGTGAACCCGGTCAGAAAGGCCTCCGGGTGTTCGCTGCCGCGTCCAGTCCGGTAGTCGTACAGCACGACATCGGGCGCGGCTCCGCGCCCGGTGCGATACAGCCACAGGTACGATTTCGCTTGCGCGGATCGGCCCGGCTCCCGCAGGACCTGCAGCGTCGTTTCATCCGCATGGACATGATCTTGCGCCAGAAGCTTGGTATGGAAGAGATCGTACAAGGGAACGAGCCACCGCTCACTGGCGGCGATCAGCCAATTGGCCATCGTCTGCCGCGACAGGTCGATGCCCCATTGCCGGAACTGTTCTTCCTGCCGGTAGAGCGGCAAGCTGTTCACGTATTTCTGATGGATCACGTGCGCCAGCATGGAGGGCGACGCCAGACTGCCCGGCAACGCCGGGGCCGGCATGGGTGCGGTCACGACTGGAGTGCGCATGCCCGTTTGCTCGCAACAGCGGCAACTGTACACGTGGCGTACATGCTCGACGACGCTCACCTGCGCCGGAATGATCTTCAGTTCCCGCCGCACTTCCGTGCTCATCGCATGCAGCGGCCCGGCGCAATCCGGGCAGACGCCTTCCGTTTCGTCCAGCGTGTAGTGGATCGTTTCGACCGGCAGGTTCGCCAGTTTCGCTTCCCGTTCGCCTTTGGCTTTCTTCCGCCGCTGAACGGTCACCGTTTCGACCGTCGGCTCGGGTGCCTTCGGATCGGCCTCCGCTTCGGCTTCGTTGAACAGCGTCAGTTGATCCGGATGCGTTTGTTCGCTGGAGGCGCCGAAACGTTTTTGCTGCGCCCGCCGGAATTGCTCTTCGTACCAGGCAACCTGCAGCTTGAGCGCCGCCACTTGTTCGGTTAATTGTCGAATGACCTCTTCCGAGGTCGGGGGGGAGATGTCCGCTCGGTTTTCCATGATGATGGATTTCGCGACAGCGGGGCTCCTTTCCTGCCGATGAGCATGGCGATTTGGTGAACACGCCGATGGGAAAGCCGTTACAGGACGACCTCGGCGTGCACCGGCCGATGGGCCTGCCGCTGATCCAGCGCGAGTCCGTCCAGCAACCAGCGCAATTGACGGTGCTGCAGGGAGATCGTCAGGCTACTTCCGTCCGACGGCTCCGGCCATCGGAACGTGCCGCGCTCCAGCCGACGGTAGAACAGCCAGAAGCCGTTGTGTTCCCAGTAAAGCATTTTCAGCTTGTCCCGCTGCCGGTTGCAGAACACGAACAGGGTGGGCGCAAACGGACTGCAGCCAAAGCTTTCCTGGACAAGGGCGGCCAGCCCGTCGATCGATTTCCGAAGATCCGTCGCGCCACTGGCCAGGACGATCCGTTCGGGAAGGGGGAGCATCAGCAGCCCGCCTCCAGCACCCGCACCACTTGCGTGAGCAGGGACGCATCGAAACCGGGGCGGATGTCGATGGATGCGCTGCCGATCCGGACGACGAGGGGGGAGGCTTCCGCCGATGAAGGCGGCGTTGGGGTGACCGTCACCCAAGTCGTCGTTGGTGATTTCCGTTTGCCCGGCGACAGTTTGCGCAGCCAGTATTTCAGTTGGTTGAACGGGATTTCTTGGGCGGCACACCATGCTCGCATGGTCTGTCCGCTTTCCCGATAGGCACGGATCCGCTCCCGCCATTGCTCGTTGCGTTCATTTTCGTTCATTCGCGCGTACCTCCTATCTTTCCGATACGCTTAGTTTCTCATGAATCTTCGAGTCCGTGTAGGTGGGGAATATTTGACGCTTACGAGGCGAGGGGAGTATGGACATGCTCGATTGAACTGCTGCCGAAGCGAATTCGAAGGTGACAACCATAGCGGTACATGTCCATGCCGTGCTCGGTTCGCTCACGCTCCCCTGCGCGCGGTCTGAACCCTGCTGGGTTCTCCTCTACATCGCCAGTAATGTAAAAGGCCCGGACCTGAAGGTCCGAGCCTTTTACATTATGGAGGCGAGGGGAGTCGAACCCCTGTCCGAAGATAACGCCACACGGCTTCCTGCGAGTGCAACTGCAGTTTCAATGTCGCCCTAAAGCCACCCTGTCACCGACGCTGCCTCCATCTCTACTGCCTCGTTTCCTTTTGAATCGCTATGCCATAAAGCAGAAGCTCTACCATTTGAACCAACGCTTGTTCCATTGTGAGCCCATCTCTCCTGCCGTCTTTCCCGTCCAACAGCCGGTACAACCCGCCGATATATACTTGAATAAACAAGTCCATATCGAACGGACGGATCGCCCCTTCCTGTATTCCTTCCTTCACCACCTGCCGAACGCGGGCCCACCCCAACGTAACATGCTCGTCGATATCCGCCCATTGCCGGGGATAACGCTGCTTGAGCTCCTTCAAGACCCGAATGTCGCTTAAGATAAACCATCGGGGCTGAATCGCCAACATCTTCTTTAATTTTTGCAGCGTCGGCAAGGACGGATCTTCGATCACGGCAATGGTCAGAGCTCATTACTGGTCTAACGTTTAATGCGACTGCACGGGCCTAGCTATCCAATCTCTTCACAGAGAAGCCGTTTCAGTTTCGGTCATTACATGACGAAGGAGAGCCGCCGATTTCGGTAACTCTCCCCTTTGTTATGCTTTTTCCGTTTAATTTTCACCCACACATCGTCATTAATGGTGTTCTTCGGCAGCCATGGCATCCGCTTTGGTTTCATGAACCGTTCCATGAGGATGCTGAGGCGGCGCGTAGATCGAGTAAAGCTTAATCGGCCTGTTGCCTATGTTAATCAGATTGTGCCATGTTCCGGCGGGAACCACGATCGCATAGCCATCGAAGACTTTTTCTTGAAAGTTCAATTTTTCTTTGCTAGCCCCCATCTGGACAAGACCCTGGCCTTCTTCAATTCGCAGAAATTGATCGAGCGTCGGATGTATTTCTAAACCGATATCTTCTCCGACATTGATGCTCATCAAGGTGACCTGCAGATGCCTTCCTGTCCATAAAGCCGTGCGGAAGGTGGTGTTTTGCTTAGCAGCCTTTTCAATATTAATGACAAAAGGGTTCGGCCCGTAATCCTTTAATTTATAGTACGGATTCCAGTTGTTATTCCAATGATTACTGCTCGAATTGTAGTAAGGATTCCCGTAGTAGTTCCAATTATAGCCGTTCCAACTGTAATGGGCCGGATTATACCATTGGTGGTGATGGTATGGCTTGTGGTACAACATTCATTCTCCTCTCCATACTCAATAATCTGAACTTTCTTTGTATCCTATGCGGCCGCCCATTTATAGGTTAACCAAGGCGCCAAAAATGGGCGACGAATCCTGCCGCAAATTGGGTTCGTGTCTCTTGACCCATGCGTTGGCCAGATGATTTTGTATTCACCATATCCACAAAACAAACTGGACACCATGCTTTATTTGTTCTTAACGGGCCGCGTTGAGGAACGATTCTCATTTGGAAATTTCATGTAAATAATGCTTGTTAAGATATGGGGTGAATACATTTTATTGTTTTCGCACACCAAGATTTTATATATAATGGAAACGTACAATACTATGCATAGAGAATAGGAGAGAAACATGTGGTTAAAAAAGCTATAGCAGCATGTGTAATACTATTTCTTCTTGTTCAGCTTGGCAATTCAGCTGGCACAATCTCAGCAGCCAAGCGATATGTTATTGTACAGGAATCGGTCGGAAAATCCTTTGTGCCCGTACGCTTCGCTGCCGAAACATTCGGATTTAAAGTCCGATGGAAAGGCAGTGGGGAAAAAGTACTATTATCAAACGATACTGGCAGTGTGGAGTTCAAAGTTGGATCACGGCAAGCCATTGTAAATGGAAAGCAGCGTACCCTTGATGCAGCACCTTTTTATTTATCGGGAACAGTCTATGTTCCTCTGCGCTTTGCAGCAGAGTCATTAGGCGCAAGTGTCGAATGGAAAAAAGAAGAGCGTGTTGTGCTGAAAAACGGTGATCTGCAAACAGATATCGAAGCCGTATCTTTGAAAAGAATCGAAAGAGCAATAAAGGATCCCGTTATCGTCGGCAGCTCGAAAATTCAAACTTCAACTAAAACGATTCAGGTTAATACTGTTCAAATTGACCTCTATCACCCGAAAGTTGCACTTGAAACGGTGTATGCTAACAACAAAATAGGTAGTACAGAATCTCTAAAAAAGATGGCCGAGCGTTCAAAAGCAGCTGTTGCTGTCAATGGCACGTTTTTTAATGCCTATTCTACAACGGATGTAAAAATCCCATACGGATATATTGTAAAATCGGGAAAAGTCATTTATAAGGCTTCTGGAGATCAACGCGCTGTATTTGTATATACGAATACCGGCGATGCACTTATCGCAGATGGTGAAACTGAACTAAAAAAGCTTCTGGATAAAGGTTTAGTGGAATCTGCACTTCAGGCAGGACCCAGGCTTGTAAGAAATGGTAAAGTGGATACCAATCCAACTGCGGAAGGCTTTAAGGACCCGAAGGTGCTGACTAATCGTGCAGCACGCAGTGCAGTAGGCATAACAGCCGAGGGCAAGCTGCTGATCGCAACAGCATCGTCTGCAACCATTAAGGAGCTGGCAGAGGTTATGGTGAAGCTCGGTGCAATAGAGGCGATGAATCTGGACGGTGGTGCTTCAAGTGGTCTGTATGCCAACGGCAAGTATATCACCACACCAGGCAGAGACCTGAGTAACGCGCTTGTAGCAGTATTTCCTTCGTGAATGATAGAAAAAGGACGGTTGGAGCAGATTTAATCGCGCCCGACCGTCCTTTCTAACCATAACCGTCTTGCATTATTTCATTCCTGTTAAAGTAATTCCTTTAATAAATTGCTTTTGGAACGCAAGAAAGAGCAGGATGACAGGTGCCATAATGGTCAGGTTGCAGTTCGTAACATCAATCCGAAAAACATATTGCTCATGTTTTCCAAAAAAGCGGCAGAGGAAATGCGTGACCGAATCGCACATTTACCTGGGATGGATGAAAATATTGCAGCAACCATTCAAGTCCGCACATTTCACTCTTTTTTGCTTAAAATAAATCATTCGAAAACATGGTGTAACACAAGTCATCTTGAGTGAAACCCGTTACCAGCATATCCTGCTGCAGCGTATGAAAAGGACTTGGAGGACGCTTATCAACCAGAATCGTTACTGTCCCTTATTTGTTGTTGTTTAGCTTTTTCATAGAGTTTGTTGAGATTTGGCAATTTGCGACTGGTCGAAAGAAGGAGATCTTTGTCAATTGTTGAACTTAATAATAATTAGTTAGCTTTTTACATACATATGATTTAGTCCTAATGGCTGAGGTGTTATTATGGCTGTAATTGATGTCCGCATAGATAAATGGAAGAAGCGTCTTCTTGATTTGGGCAAGAAAAACAGACTCATCAACTATCGAGAAACCAAACGTTCCAACATCAAGATAGTAGCCCCTGATCTCACTGAATTGTTTAGACTGCTCGTCGTTAATGAAACAGCTTTAAAATTCCCAATCCCATTTGAAGATTTTGATGACGATGAAGACGAAGTTAGTGAAACATATACTTCAACTGGCGATTTACAAACCAATCAAACCATCAAAGAGCAACAGAAAACATTAAGAAATCTTAGAAACAAAGCAAAGACAGCACTTGAAGAGCAAGGTGTCAACATCCTATATCTTTCATTTGGTTTCTTGAGGTGGAAGGAGAACCAAGACTCTGATCAGATCATCACCTCCCCCATCGTACTTGTTCCGGTATCACTTACACTAGAGTCCATTACCTCGCCCTTCGTCCTACGTCTACATGAAGACGAGGTCGTGGTTAACCCAACATTAAAATATAAAATGGAACATGAATTCGGAATTACATTACCTGAATTCGATGCACACGAAGATAGCATTACTGGACCTCTGTCAATAGATTGGACACACAGAATCGAGAAAATTACGCAGCCTGAACGTACATTTGTTCGCGTTGAACGGGTGTGAGAAACCCGATTGCAGAATGAACACGTTTGCGATTGTAGAAAAACTCGATGTATTCAAATATTCGACTTTGTGCTTCCTTGCGGGTTCTAAACTTTTCCAGATAGACGAGTTCCTTTTTGAGTACGCTGTGAAAGGATTCCATGCACGCATTGTCGTAACAGTTGCCCTTACGGCTCATGCTGCCTTTCATCCCGTATTTCTGAAGCCGCCGTTGGTACTCATGTGAAGCGTATTGACTGCCCCGATCGGAATGATGCAAAACCTCACCTTTGGGCCGCTGACGGCTGTAAGCCTTGTCCAGCGCCTTCAAGACCAACTCCTTGGTCATCCGATCACCGGCGTGCCAGCCTACGATTTTGCGCGTGTACAAGTCCATGATGCTCGCAACGTAGAGCCATCCTTCTCCTGTCGAAACGTAAGTGATGTCCGCCATCCAGACTTGGTTGGGGGCATGTGCCGTGAACTGTTGGTTCAGCACATTGTCATGCACCGGCAGATTGTGCTTCGAGTCCGTCGTCGCCTTGTATTTCCTTACAGTGCGCGACTTCAACCCTAACTCCTGCATGATGCGGGCGACCGTTTTCTCGGACACTCGCACCCCTTGCTGGCGCAGGACTTGAGTGATTTTCGGACTACCGTACAGGCGACGCGATTCCAGGAAGATGCGGCTGATCTGTTGTTTCAACCGTTCGCGGCGTCTCTTGCGACCGCTTTCCTTGCGCCGGGTCCATTGATAGTAACCGCTCCTGGATACGTTTAAGATCCTGCACATCTCCGACACCGGATACTTGGAGCGGTGTTTGTGGATGAACTGAAAAGTCAATTCCGGTCTTTTGCGAAGATGTGATGCTAGACTTAATAGTAGACACAGATTACACTGATGAAACGACAACTATCGGAGGACTGTGTCAAAGATGAAAAAGCCACTTTATGACGATGAGTACAAAAAGAAGACAGTTCAGTATGTCAAAGAAAGCGGGAAGGCGGTGGCGGAGGTAGCCCGCGAACTGAAGATAAAGGACAATACCTTGTACGGTTGGATGAAGAAGTTTGGTAGCGAGCCGGAAATCGTTCAAAATCAAGTGTTTAAGTCCGAAAACCATCAGTTACGGGAACTGCAAAAGCAAATCCGTGAGTTGCAAGAGGAGAACGAAATCTTAAAAAAGGCAATGCACTTCTTCGCGAAAGACCGTCGGTAAAATATTCATTCGTCCACGAAAACCGCTCCGAGTACCGACTGGAGAAGATGTGCAAAGTAATGAACGTATCTCGCAGCGGATATTACAAATGGCGTGATCGCCCTGAAAGTGAACGAGAGCGCCAGCACAAAGAATGGACAGAGCAGGTCAAGGAAGTGTTCGACGATTCCCGTCAGCTTTACGGGAGCCCAAAGGTCACGCAGAAGCTGAATCAGCAAGGAGTCAGCATATCTGAACGGACCGTAACACGGATTATGAAGAAGCAAGAGTGGCGGTCTAGAACCGTCAAGAAATATAAAGCCACAACGAATTCCAAGCACAGCCTGCCGGTACAAGACAACGTGTTAAACCAAGACTTTACGGCAAGTAAACCGAATGAGAAATGGGTGACAGATATTACGTATGTCGCGACCGGGGAGGGTTGGCTGTATCTGGCAAGCGTAATGGATCTGTACTCCCGCAAGATCGTTGGATGGCATATGAGTGACCGCATGACAAAAGAGCTGGTGCTGCAGGCGCTAAGGCAAGCTTACGGTCGTCAGCAGCCCGATGGAGAAGTGTTGCATCATTCCGATCGCGGCAGCCAATACGCCTCCCATGACTACCAAAAGCAACTCCAGGTTTACTCCATGACAGGGAGCATGAGCCGGAAAGGGAACTGCTACGACAACGCTTGCATTGAATCTTTTCATAGCATTATCAAAAAGGAACTTATCTATTTGAATAAATTTGAGACCCGTGCTGAAGCCGAGAAAAGCATCTTCGAGTACATCGAAGTATTTTACAACAATGAGCGTATTCACTCGACGATCGGGTACTGCACGCCATCTGATTTTGAAAGGCAGCACTACTTCAATACGGTGAATCACTAAAATCCATGTCTACTATCTTGACAGAGGTCCAGAGGCCCGCTGGCCAAAGATTTTGACATTGTCCATGGAGAATCCATGATGGGACAAAAGAGCTGGGAGAAAGCAGAAAAGGTATTGATTGAAGAAGCGGCAAAACTGGCTATTGAAAATGCGGGGTTGACAAAGGAACAAGTCCAGTTTTACATAGGCGGGGATTTGATGAATCAAATCATTAGCAGCAGTTTTGCCGCGCGAACATTATCGATCCCTTACATCGGTGTGTTTGGCGCTTGTTCAACCTCGATGGAAAGTCTGGCATTAGCAGCTAACCTTGTAAATTCCGGTTCGGCGAAATTTGTGTTGGCGGGGACATGCAGCCATGATTCCAGTGCGGAGAAACAGTTCCGATATCCGACCGAGTACGGTTCGCAAAAACCGCCAACCGCCCAATATACGGTAACCGGGGCCGGTGCTGCCATCGTATCCATGGAAGGCGACGGACCGGTTGTTACATCTGCCACCATTGGCCGGGTTATCGATATGGGCATTAAAGATCCGTTTAATATGGGCGCAGCGATGGCTCCTGCAGCGGTAGACACCATTGAGGCGCATGTTCGAGATTTGG